>JAKMEU010000289.1 GCA_022425845.1 Luminiphilus sp.
GTCCTGGCCCAGCGTCCATCGGGCTATACCGGGGAGGTAACGGGCGCCCCCTTCACGTGCGCGATCGAGCAGGATACGTCCGATGTGTTCGTGATTCAGGAATAGAAACCCCGGAGGCAGGTCATCCCGGGTGCTGGCCGGCACGGTCACAATAGGTTGCTGCTGACAGTCAAACCAGCGGGTGCCCTGGCGCGATTCTGCGCAAGCATCGATGAGGGCATCCAGCACCCCCCACCGCCGGAGCACAGGCAACAGTGCGGGTTGGATATTATCGCCGCGCGCGGTATCCAGCGGACCTTCATTGCGATCCAGCAGCGCGATCCGCAACCCGCTATCGGCCAGTGCGGAAGCGAGGGCAGCGCCAGCGATACCCGCTCCCACAATGGCAATGTCTACCCAATCATTTCCTGCCAAAGCCCCTCCATCCCCCGTGAATGTGCCAAGCGACAACGGTCCACGGTTGTCTACCCTGCCCGAAGGTACAGGTTGCCGCGCACCGGGTCATCTTTTGCGGGGGCGGGGTGCGCGGGGACCGAAAGGTGAGTTGAGCGAACATTGGTAATTTTCGCTTTAAAGCGCCGGGATTTTTATGGCGTTACGCCAAAAATTCGACCAGACTACGGCCATAAATTTAAAAGATGTTGTGCTGCCACGGATGGCAATGGTGGGTGACCCCGGGACCATAGGACCACAGGCCGATGTACCTGGCGGGCCAATGTACCTGGCGGGGCCGCCCTGATTGCCAAAGCCAAGGATCAAAGGGACCCACAAGTCCCCCTTTAAAAGCTATAAAGCAGGGGAGCCGTGATGCGCGATTTATTGGACAAAAACGAGACGCAGGGCGCCTACCGCGTCGGATTTTTGCTGGTAGAGAATTTCACCCTGATTTCTCTATCCAGTGCGTTGGAACCCCTTCGTGTTGCCAATCTTCAATCGGGCCGAACGCTTTACCAATGGGGTCTGATTGGCGAGGGCCCGACTCACGCGTCTTGCAGTGATGGCGTGGCGGTATCGCTTGATTACAGCCTCGAAGACAGCCCCACCTTTGACCTTGTTATCGTTGTCGGTGGCCTGGGTATTGAGCAGAGCCTGCCGCGCTCCCTGTTGGCCTGGCTTCGCAAGCAGGCCCAGCATGGTGTGACCTTGGGGTCTGTGTGCACGGGTGCTTACGTGTTGGCCAGCGCGGGGCTGCTTGACGGCTATCAGTGCAGTGCCCACTGGGACTGTCTCACCATCCTGACCGAGCGCTTTCCAAGGGTAGAGTGTAATAATCAGCTGTATACGATGGACAGGGACCGAATGACCTGCACCGGGGGGACAATCCCCATGCACATGATGCTCGCCCTGCTGTCATCCCGCCATCCGCAATCGCTGGTGGACGCAGTAGCCGACATGTTGGTGTGCGAGCGCTACCGAGCAGATGTCGAGATGCAGCTTGTACCCATGTGGTCGCGCAAGGTCGAGATGCAGCCCAAGCTAAAGGAAGTACTTCAACTGATGGAGGCCAATACCGAGGAACCCATCTCGCTACAGGAGCTGGCTGATTTCGTATCCCTGTCGCGGCGTCAATTGGAGCGGCTTTTTCTGAAGTACCTCCACTGCACCCCCTCACGGTACTACCTGAAATTGCGTCTGGATCGCGCGCGGCGACTCGTTAAGCAGAGTTCGCGTTCCATCGTGGAAATCACCTCGATGTGTGGTTTTGTTTCCACCACCCACTTTAGCCGTTGTTATCGAAAATACATCGGGGTGTCGCCAAGGATTGACCGGCTGAACTGCCAACCTGATTATCAGCCTACGGCCAGCGACCAGCTAAGCGCCTGAGACAGTGGTGGATTATTACCCTCCCCGCAGCGAGTGACTGGCTGATCGGGCGGTCGCAGGAAGGCGTCGACTGTGTCGACAGCCCACGCCGTGTTGTGGTCGCTTGGTCAGTGTTTGCTGATAAATAAAGGTTTCGGAGGTGGTCATGGGCTTTCACGTCAGTAAGCGCAGCCGTTCAGGCCGTTCTGCAATCCCGTTTCTAAGAACCTTTCTTTTCATTGTGTTTGCTCTTGGCGAGGCCGCCGCCCATGCCAGCACCGAAGCCGTGCTCGAGCGCGCCTATCGCGACTTCACGGCATTTCTCGAGGGCGAGTTTGATAATCAGGAGCAATACTATTTTGACCGCAACCTGGAACTGCCACCCGAGGTGAGGCATCCGCGGAATCACCTCTGAATCGTTTCGATCGGGGCAACTGATTCCGGCGTGTCGCTGTTTCATTTCAGGTAGTACCTCGACGACAACCGGGACGAGCCCGTCCGTGATCAAGTGCTGGCGACGTCGCCGGTTTACGAATCAAACGTGATCCGCATGGACATTTTCCAAAAACCTGAACGCGGCGCGGATGGTAGTTGGCGGCTGGATGAACTGGGCCCACCGCTGTGTTCAATCGATTGGAAGCCGGCGCTGGACCACTTTGTTGGCCGAGTGCGTTCAACGCCGTGTGACGATGGCAGCGAGCAGGCCCTGAATGCCCGCGACCCTGTCTTACTCTCAGTATCAGAGTTTTCAATATTTCATTGGGGACTGGAGGCGGGTAATGAAACTGGGCTTGAGATTCCATCAAGCCGCTTCAGGAATCGTAAAGCCCGGGTGTTCAATTGTTGGATGTGTGTTACCCATCGCGACGGAGAGAACAGTACATTTCGCGCGGGACTGAAAATACTCGATCAGGGTGGGCGCCTGTGGTTGCACAGCGAGGAACAGAACCCCCTGACCGCCGGCATTAAAATCCGTCGGGTGCGCTGGCCCACGGGGAACAATCGCGACTCGCTGGTGCTTTATGCTCACCGGCCAGGGGAAGAAAAGGCCGTTGCCTATACCTGGGGCGATGTGGACGCTGAGCGTATTGCCATGAACCTGAGGTGGATGCAGGCGAGCTGCACGCTCAGCGATGACCCATGGCTACCCACGGCAGCTGTCGAACCCTGAAGTCGAGCTTGTCCAGCGCACCCGCCGATTGCGGCCCTCACTTTCGAGGCATCCGCTCCACAAGGGCGTAAGCACTGCGCCGCTATCCGACTGATGCGTGTATTCAGGTTTCAGCCTATGACTCAGGTTGGGGTGAATGCGGCCGATAGTCGTGACGCAGAGTGTCGCCAATACGGGCACTGCGTGCATCTGCGACCAACGCATCGACATTGTCAGCAGTGAGTGACTCCAGAAAGGCCACCAGCGCGGATTGCTGGGCTTGCGTAAGGGCCAGCGGGCGAATACGGGGATCTTGTCCAGCGTCACCGCCGCCACCCCTGACATAGAAGTTCACCACGTCCTCCAGCGTCGCGAGCGAGCCATCGTGCATGTAGGGCGCGGTTAGAGCCACATTGCGTAAGCTGGGCGTGCGGTAACGCCATTGGTCTTCAATGTCGCCACTGACTTCCGCGCGTCCATCGTCATTAAACGTTTCGGTTTCGACATCGACTTTTGGGACCACGAAAACACCCGGCGCCACCTGCACGCTTGGCGGGCGGAGACCGCGCTGAACACGCAGGTAGCCGGTACCTGTATTGTGGAAAGCACCATCAGTAAACATGGCGCTTCGTGGGTTAATGGCATGGCAGCCCTGACAGCCCTGGGCCATAAATACTTCGAAGCCCAGTTCCGCTTCGGGACTGAACTCGGGCTCGGACTGCCCAGACTTGGGGGTAGCAAAAAACCAACGATCGAAAACCGAGTTACCGCTGATGAGTGCCCTTTGGTAGGCGGCCAGGGCTTGCCCCAGTGTCTGGTCTGTCAGTCCCTCACCGTACAGGGCGGCAAATGCCGAGTTGTATTCGGGGATAAGCCTGAGTCTTTGGATCACAGCCTCCCGGGATGGGTTGGCCATTTCATTGCGGGCGAGCAGCGGTGACCAAACCTGCGCTTCAAGTGACGCTTCGCGGCCATCCCAGAAGAGCGACGATTGAAACGCGACGTTATAAAGGGAGGGGGCGTTGCGGCGACCGCCGCGGCCCTCATCACCTACCGGAGTAGCCAATTCGTTTTGTGTAAATCCCTGCTCGGGAACATGACACATACCGCAGGATAAATTGGCATTGGCGGACAATCTGCGATCAAAGAACAGGATGCGCCCCAGATCGACCTCCGCGGCTTGAAGGCGCGCTTCCAGTGCAGGCAGTCCCGCCTGCGGCGTATTGGCTATGTCAGCCAGGGGTAATCGCGTCCCCATGTGTTCGAGAATCGCTTCTGACCTGGTGGCATAACTTTCGGACTCGTAACCATTACGATCGTCAGCAAGCCCCACGCGATGCGTACCGTCGGCCAGAGTGCCGGGAGGGCCCAGCAGAACCGCCATCGCAAGACCAAAGGCCCGCGTCAGCGGGACCCGATTTATTGACCTTGGAGGGTGCTGTTCTCTAATTGAAAGTGCTACGCTCATGGCATAAGCATAATGCATTGGAGAGATGATCATGATTCAAATGTTAAGAGCTGCCTTGGTCCTGCTGATGGCCGTGATTGCGCCCGCCGCCCTGGCGGATGAGACCTGTATGTCGCCCTATATGGCGAAGATTGTCGGTCAGGAAGACTATGTCTACATCTGGACGCTGGGCATGGAAGGCGTTGGCGATGGCGAGGACAAGCTGGTAACAGTTGATGTCAATCCCGAATCGGAAAATTATGGTCAGGTGGTTCACAGCCTGTCTGTGGGCGGCCGCAATGAGGCGCATCATTCCGGTCTGACAGATGACCGGCGTTACTTGTGGGCCTCTGGACTGGATACCAGCAAAATCTTTATCTTCGACATCCACACCGATCCCGCCCAGCCTCGCATTCACCGTGAGATTGATGATTTTGTGGCGAAGACGGGGGGCATTGTCGGGCCACATACAAACTATGCCTTACCCGGTCGAATGCTGATCACAGGGCTTTCCAACAATCGGGATCACGGAGGCCGCACAGGGATGGCGGAATACACCAACGACGGTGATTTCATCACCAGCGTTTGGATGCCAACTGATGACAACCTGCAGGGCGCTGTTAAATCGGGCAACTACGCGGATGGCTACGGTTACGATGCGCGCGCCCTGCCACGACGCAATGTGTTGGTCACTTCCTCGTTTACCGGATGGAACAACTACATGATGAACCTCGGGAAAATGATGTCTGACCCCGAGGCGATGAAGCGCTTCGGTAATACCGTGGTGATCTGGGACCTCCATGCGCGTACACCCAAGAAAGTGCTCGATGTTCCCGGTGCTCCCCTCGAGCTTCGATGTGCCTGGGGATCGCGGTCAAACTACTGTTTCACCACAACGGCGCTCACCTCCAAGATCTGGTTGATCTATGAGGATGATGCTGGGGAGTGGCAGGCAAAGGCGGTAGCGGATATTGGCGATGCCAGTAAGATTCCGCTGCCCGTAGATATCTCAATTTCGGCGGATGACAACCATCTTTGGGTCAATACCTGGAACGATGGCAACGTCCGGCTCTTTGATATCTCGGACCCACACGCGCCGGAGCAGGTCTTTGAGGAGCGTATCGGCGAGCAGATCAACATGGTGTCCCAAAGCTGGGATGGCGAGCGCGTTTACTTCACATCGTCACTGCTGGCCAATTGGGATAAGACCGGCTCCAACGATGACAGTGATGTGCAGTATTTCAAACTGTTCAAATGGGATGGGGAAAAGTTGACTCCTGACTTCAGCCTCGACTTCGTTGCCATGGGCCTGGGCTCTCCCCACCAAATGCGGTTCGGTGCGCATGCGCTGTATGGCAAGCCGGCTGCCAAGGTAGATCACGACAGTATGGCAGCGCGCTGAAACAGTGCGTGCTGTAGTACTGGCGCTATTGGGGTGCTGCGCTATATCGATAGCGGCTGCACCCCATGAGCACGAACCCCCCGTGGTGCTCGCTCCGGGCTACGAGGAGCTTGAATTTGAGCCCCCCGTCGCCGGGAGCTACCTGCTTCCCCCCATGGGGGCGGCCGCAGATGGTTCGGTATTGGATACCGCGGGCGTGCAGGGTCGGCTGCATGACTATTTGGGTGACAAAGCGACTGTACTCAGCTTTATTTTTACCACCTGCAGTGACGTCAACGGCTGCCCGCTGGCAACGTACGTCATGAGTGGAGTGCAAACAGCTGTATTGGATGATCCCGCACTGGACGGCAAGGTGAGGCTGCTCAGTTTCAGTTTTGATCCCGAGAAGGACACCCCCAGCGCGCTGGGACAATATGGCGATCAATTCAGGTCTGCCGATTTCGATTGGCAGTTTTTGACAACGCATTCAGAACAAGAACTGCGACCCATCCTGGATGCCTACGATCAATGGGTTATTCGGGATTACGATGAGGCCGGTCAGTATCTGGGTACGATGTCACATGTTTTGAGGGTGTACCTGATCGACCAGGATCGGCAGATCCGTAATATTTATAGCACCTCTTTTTTGCATGCGGACACCGTTGTTAACGACTTACGAACGCTGTTGGCAGAGTAGCGGCCAGCGCGAACCTCCCTGCTGAAGTTTGGGTATCTTTTTGAGTTGCAGCCGGGCGCTTGTTCCCGCTGTCGCTTGAAGGTTACTCGCTGAGGGGTACCCGGGCTGGGAAAAGCAGGATACACAAAGCGATACCTGATCATGCCGCCGGGGTGGGTGGTCATTAAGATGAAAGGCGAAAGGAATTACAGATGTATGTAGAGGGTCAGTGGCTTACTGAAGGGCCGTCTTTCGAGGTGTTTAATCCCGCTACGGGTGAGTCGATTGGATCGGTATTGGATGCCAGCCCGAGCCAGGTTCAGGCGGCCATCGACGCGGCGCAGCGTGCGCTTCCCGCTTGGTCGACAGCCACCGCTTATGAACGGTCAGCGGTTCTCTACCGAGCCCATCAGTTGATGATGGAAAGGCAGCGCTCGTTAGCGGAACTCATGACCTCCGAGCAGGGAAAGCCCCTCAAGGCCGCTATGAATGAAGTCAAGTACGCCGCAGATTTTCTCTTGTGGTTTGCTGAGGAGGCAAAGCGTATTTATGGGGAGACCATCCCCTCTGCGCGTTCAGACCAGCGTTTTCTGGTGCTTAAACAGCCAGTCGGTGTCGTCGCGGCAATTACACCCTGGAACTATCCGATCTCGATGCTGACTCGAAAGTTGGGCCCGGCACTGGCGGCGGGCTGTACAGCGGTGTTAAAGCCGGCGGAGGCCACGCCATTGTGCGCCGTCGCTGTCTTTGAAATCCTACACGACGCGGGCTTACCGCCGGGTGTGGCCAATTTGGTAACCGCCTGCGATCCGAAGCCCGTGGGAGAATTGTTCTGCACCCATCCCGCCATTCGAAAGCTTACATTTACTGGATCCACCGCTGTTGGGAAGCACCTCGCGCAAGCAGCGGCCCCCCAACTGAAGCGGGTGTCAATGGAACTGGGGGGACACGCGCCCTTCATTGTCTTCGATGACGCCGATCCGGTTCACGCAGCCAAAGGCGTGTCCCTGGTTAAGTTCCTAAACACGGGCCAAGCCTGTATCAGCCCCAATCGAATTTTCGTGCAACGCGGTATTCTGGCGCCGTTCCTGGAGACGTTGGAGGGTCGGGTAGCCAAGCTGCAGGCCGGGGATGGTATGGCGCCCGCAACCAGTATTGGCCCCCTGATCAACGAGGCGGCGGTTGCAAAGGTTGACCGCCAGGTTCAGGACGCCATCAGCAAAGGGGCAACGCTGCACACAGGCGGTCAGCGTCTTGTCGAAAATGGTCTCGACAGGGGGTGTTTTTACGCCGCGACACTGCTCAGCGGTGTTAATCCAGATATGGTTATTTACCGTGAAGAGACGTTTGGCCCTGTGGCAGCGGTTATACCCTTCGATGATGAACGCGATGTGGTGGCAATGGCCAACGACACCGACTATGGATTGGCCGCCTACATTTATACTCAGAATTTATCCCGAGCCTTGCGAACGTTTGAACAGCTCGACTTTGGCATTATCGGCATCAACGATATCAATCCAACCAGCGCTGCTGCGCCTTTTGGGGGAATGAAAGAAAGTGGTCTGGGGCGCGAGGGAGCCCGGGAGGGTATTGAAGAATACCTCGAGACCAAACTGGGCGGTTTAAGTATCTGACCTCAGGCGACGGACCTCTTGGTCGCATGACGCGCGAAGCCCGCTGTGCCCGGGGAAAGGATTAGCTAAATCGGGCTATCTCATCGCTGAACACAGATTCTTCGGGGCTGATGCCCAGCCCGGGAGTCTTGGGCACTTCAATGTGACCCTTTTCAATGACGATGCCGCCATCGGCATCGTAATGGCCCTCGATATACGGTTGCGCCAGCCAGGTACCCTCAAACAGGCGAGGTGCCACAGTGGCTCCCACCTGAACGCAGGCAGCGGCGATGATATCTCCTCCCCAGGCATCATCCACAGTATGGGGCAGCTGCCGAGACTCGCAGACATCGCGAAAGCGAGCCATTTGGGTCAGGCCGCCGATTCGGGTGAGTTTCATGCCAAAGCCATCCACCAGCCCGCGGCCGATGGCGCCGATAACAGTCGCCAGGTCGGTGGCACCTTCGTCCAGATACACCGGATGATGAAGCTGGTTGCGAATGGCCGCGATCTCATCGATTGAGTCGCAGGGCTGCTCAAATATGAAAGGGATGTGCTTGCAACTATTGCTCAGAAGCAGGGCGTCCCGGGTCGTCAATCCACGATTCCCATCGACGGCGAGACGCATACGGCCTCCAATCCGCTCCCAGACTTTGGTGACACACTCGATGTCAATCTCAACCGGGCGTCCACTAATCTTGACCTGCATGCGCGGATAACCTTCCCGGGCCTTTTCTTCCGCCAGCCTGGCTGTGTCATCGGGGCTACCCACCGGACTGGCGTAGTAGGAGGGAATACGATCTGCCATGGCACCGCCCAACAAATGACCTGCCGGACAATTGAGTTTTTTACCGACAATGTCATAGGCGGCCATGTCTATGGCGGCCTTCGCGTAGTGGTGTCCGTTGAGCAGGCTATCCATGCGTCGCTGGAGCAACAGCGGTTCATCAAGGGCAGCTCCCATCAGTCCGGGTGCCATGGTGATCAGCGCCGCCTGCGCGCCCGCAGCGTGGGCCGGAGCGTAGGTGGGTCCTACGGGGCAGGTCTCCCCCCAACCGACCAAACCGCATGCGCTTTCCAGCCTTACGATGGTACTTTCGAGGCTTTCTACGAAGGCATTCGCCATGCGATATCCGCCCCCCTTTACGGGGAGCGAGTGGCGGAACACGGCGAGCTTACTCAGTTTCATCGATGAACCTCAGGCGGCGGTGTATCCCCCGTCAATGGGCAGGATGGTACCTGTAACGTGTGGCTCACTGGCCAGGAATAAAATCGCGCGTGCAACCTCGTCGGGCCGTGCGACAGCGCCCATGGGAATGCTCGCTTCGTTGCGGTCAATCACAGATTCGGCCAGTGCCGCGGTGGCATGGCCGGAATGCAACATGGGGGAGTCGATTGCCCCCGGCGCCACGGCGTTCACGTTGATGCCGCGGTCAGCAAGTTCAAGTGCCATTGCCCGTGTGAGTTGGTTGACGGCGCCTTTGCTGGCGCAGTACGCCGCCAGTCCCGCGCTGCCTACCGAGCCACAGGTCGATGACACGTTGATAATGGCGCCTCCGTTGTGGTCCTGCTGGGCAAAGGCACGGCTGAAATAGAACAGCCCGTGCAAGTTGGTGCTCATGATCCGGTGCCAGTCATCATCCGCCGTGTCTTGAGCGGTGGCACGAACATTGGTGCCGGCGTTGTTGACGAGTATGTCGACGGG
>JAKMEU010000308.1 GCA_022425845.1 Luminiphilus sp.
GAGCTTGAGCCAAACATGAGGTCTACCGGTGTTGCGGTCCATTTGCGCGTTCCGGACTCCCGGTCGCTGCCGACGTACTGCCCCTCAAAGTCGCTCGAGGGAGCCCACACAGTCGACATGTCCAGCAGATTGGCGAAGAAGTCGGTGCTCAGCACCCCTTTCCGATCAGTGAACATACCGGTGGCACCGCCGTCGGTGCTGACACCCAGCACACGTAATCCTCCGACCAGCGCGGTCATTTCCGTGGGGTTGAGGTCCAGCAGATTGGCTTTGTCGATCATGGCGTTCACGGGTGACATGTAGTTGGCATCGCTGTCGTAGTAATTTCGGAAGCCATCAGCCGTGGGTTCGAGGTGTGCGAAGGAGTCGGTATCGGTCATCTCCTGGCCAGCGTCCATTCGACCGGGCGTGAAGGGAACCTGAATGGTGTACCCCGCGTCAGCCGCTGCTTTTTCAATGGCGGCAGCACCCCCAAGGACAATGACGTCCGCGAGAGACACGCGCTTGTCGCCCCGCTGCCCGTCGTTGAACGCGGTTTGCACGGCCGCGAGCTTGGCGAGCACAGCAGCCAACTCGTCAGGATTGTTGACCGGCCAGTCTTTCATGGGAGTCAGGCGAATGCGGGCGCCGTTGGCACCGCCACGCATGTCACTCTCCCGGTAGCTTGCTGCCGAGGCCCATGCCGTGCCTGCGAGTTGCGACACGGTTGCACCCGAGCTGAGAATGTCGGCTTTCAAAGCATCGATATCCTCGGGCGTCACTAATGCGTGATCAACCTCGGGGATGGGGTCCTGCCACATCAATACTTCGGCAGGTACATCGGTTCCGACATACCGCGCCCTCGGGCCCATGTCCCTGTGGGTCAGCTTGAACCAGGCCCGCGCAAAGGCATCTTCAAATTCCGCGGGGTTGTCCAGGAACCGCTGGGAGATTTCCCGGTAGGCGGGATCAACTTTCAGCGACAGATCTGTTGTGAACATGATGGGCGCATGGCTTTTCCCAGCGACGTGCGCATCCGGCACCGTGCCCGCGGCCTGACCATCCTTGGGAATCCACTGTGTGGCCCCGGCGGGGCTCTTGGTCATTTCCCAGTCATAGGCGAAAAGGTTTGCCAGGTACATCATGCTCCAGCGGGTCGGTGTTGCAGTCCAGGCGCCTTCGAAGCCCGATGTAATGGCGTCTTCGGAATGGCCTTTGCCGCAGCTGTTTTTCCAACCGAAACCCTGTGATTCAACACCAGCGCCACCCGGCTCAACGCTCAGGCAGCCGTCGGGCTTGTGTGCGCCGTGGGCCTTTCCAAAGCTGTGGCCACCGGCTATCAGCGCTACGGTTTCGGCGTCATTCATCGCCATACGCCCAAAGGTCTCACGAATGTCATGAGCCGCCATGGCCGGGTCGGGGTTGCCATTGGGACCCTCCGGATTGACGTAGATTAAGCCCATCTGCACGGCCGCGAGGGGATTGTCCAGCCGGCGCTCTCCCGAATAACGCTCGTCGGCCAGCATAACGGTCTCGGGACCCCAGTAGACCAGATCAGGTTCCCAGTCATCCGCCCGGCCCCCGGCAAAACCAAAGGATTTGAACCCCATGTCCTCCATGGCGACGGTACCGGCCAGTATCATCAGGTCCGCCCAGGACACTTGTCGGCCGTACTTTTGTTTTACCGGCCACATTAATCGACGTGCCTTGTCGAGATTGCCGTTATCAGGCCAACTGTTGAGCGGTTCAAAACGCTGCTGACCGCCGCCGGCTCCGCCGCGCCCATCAGCGACCCGGTAGGTCCCTGCACTGTGCCAGGCCATACGGATAAAAAACGGGCCATAGTGCCCATAGTCAGCCGGCCACCAGTCCTTGGAGTCGGTCAAGGTGGCGCGCAGGTCAGCCTTGAGGGCATCCATATCCACCTTTGCGAATTCCTCGGCATAGTTAAAATCAGCGCCATAGGGGTTTGAATCCGGGTTGTGCTGGCGCAGCGGCGTCAGATCGATACGGTCCGGCCACCAGAACGTCGGCGGTTTGGCAAAGGTGTTGTCGGCCTGAACGGGGCTCGTCAGCGACGCGGAAATAGCAACAGCTGCAACAAGGGTCTTTACTTTAAACATGATGTCTCTCCATCTTGAATTCGGTGGGCGGTCGTCCGGCCAGCGGGTTTTCCGACGCCTGCGGGACCGAGCCTTGTCCCTAATTTAGGCCTGTCCCCGCCTTAGAGCCAATTGTTTAATTAAGAAAAATTGATCGAAAAAATTGATTGTGGTCGCGCCCACTCCGCGCCGGTCATAACAGGATTGCCAAGAGGGTCCCGGGCGGTACAGTCGCGATCGGGTCCTGATGGCACCGCTTCGTTGTCGCTACGGAGCGCTACCCTGCCGCGGATGTGACGGTTAAGCTGTGGGCCGCTATCGGTGCTTACAGCACACAGAGCGGTGCCCAGG
>JAKMEU010000312.1 GCA_022425845.1 Luminiphilus sp.
GTCGTTACGAAAGCCACCATGATTCCCGCGGTCATCATCAGGCCAAAATCGATCACGGGCTGGATTCCCGCCACGATCAACGAGGCGAATGCCACAACCGTAGTGAGCGCTGTGTAGCCACAGGGAACCACCATTAACCGCGCCGACTCCGCCGCTCGCTCACGAACCGTCAACCCGGGTTTCACTTGCTCAAGTTCTCGGTAGCGCACCACAAGGTGAACCGACAGGGACAGCGTAACAATCAACAATACGGCAACAAAATTTGAAGAAATAACCGTCATTCGCCAGTCAAAGAAAGCGAGGATCCCAAGCATCAAGGCAGCAGTAACCACACAGTTCACTATGGGCGTGACCACCCAACGCCAGTCCCGAAAAATCAGGCCTAGCACCAGCACCATAATTCCGACAATGGCGGCGCCAAAGGTCACCAGGTCAGCGCGCACAAAATCGATCATATCGGCCGCTATCATGGGGACGCCCCCCACAAAAATTTCCGCATGCGTCCTGAACTGCTCCGCTATGGCCCGGACTTCGGCGACCAGAAAACTACGCCGGTCGCTCTCAACCGCAAGAAAGTCATCGTACCGGGACGAAACAGAGGCGAGCTCCTGGGTCTGGGCAGGGGTCAGATCTCCAGCCGCGGCGAGGCTGCGCAGTTCCTCGCGAGCATCCAGTAGCTGCCGTCCCATTGGATCGGTGGCAAGGCTCACCTGTACCGCCGTGACGTCCCCCTCGGCTCCTACCAAAAGATCTCGATAGATAGGGCTGGTCGTGAACTCCCTGAACGCCAAGGCGGCATCTACGCCCTCTGCCCGGAGCGTGGGTAAACTCTCCGCTTCGGCAAGATCGGTCAGGCTCAGCGGGGGGCTTTCGAGTAAGGGGACGTCCAGAATACTGGTCACAGACAACACCCCGTCCAGCTCGCGAAGTGCCTCCACCATTTCAGCCAGGGGTTCCAGCGATTCGGGAGCCAGCAAATCTGCGGTCGGCCGCCAGGTCAGCAGAAGAAACTCTCCAGACGCGTAGTGCCGACTGCTCTCCCGAAAAAAAGCGAGGTCGGGATCGCCCTGCAGCAACAGTGAATCGGAGGATGCATCCAACCGAATTTTGCCCAGTTGAGAGACGGCAAGCAGCGTCAGTACCACGTAAACGCACAGGACCGGTATCGCCTTGCCCGCTACCCAATGAAAATTGGGCTTATTCATAAACCTCTCCGTCAGTCCCGATGGCCAGGCGCTTCCAGCCGGGCTAGCAACTTCTCATGAACGCCACCAAAGCCACCATTACTCATGACGACAATGGCATCACCGGGCACCACACTCGCCGCCAGAGCCTCGATCATTTCATCGATGTCCGACCACACCGACGCTGGGACCGGGCTCTCCGAAACCATACGCTCAATAGGCCAGTCCAGACCGGGGGGCTGGTACCAAAAGACCTGATCCGCCGAAGCGGTAGCACTATTGAGTTCTTCATTATGCTGACCTCCCCGCATGGTCGCCGAGCGCGGCTCTATTACGGCAAAAACCCGCCCCCCGCCCTCACGCTGGCGCATCGTTTGCAGTGTCATCGCGATGGCTGTGGGATGATGGGCAAAGTCGTCGAAGATCGATACGCCACCGGGCGCGCCCCTGAGCTCCAATCGTCTTTTTACGCCCCCAAAACCCGCCAAAGCCTCACCGCCCTGGCGCAGGGGGATACCCGCGTGGTGGGCAGCCGCCAGGGCCGCACAGCCGTTTAGGAGGTTGTGCAGGCCCATCAGTTCCCAGGCAACCGTTACCGACTCATTGCCCGGCCCCTGCACCTCAAACTGGTCTCCCGAGGCTGTGAGCGACCTGACAGACCAATCACCGGTGGTACCGAACACTTGGCAGGGCGTCCAGACGCCGCGCTCCAGTACACGATCGATGGCCTCCGAATGACCCCGAATCACGAGACCCTGACTGGGAACGCAGCGAATCAAGTGATGGAACTGGGTCTCGATAGCAGCCAAATCCGGAAATATATCCGCATGGTCAAACTCAAGATTACCGATCACCAGGGTGCGGGGGTGGTAGTGGACGAATTTTGAGCGTTTATCAAAGAACGCCGTATCGTACTCATCGGCTTCGACTACGAAAAACGCCGAATCACCAAGCCGTGCGGATTGACCAAAATTTCCAGGCACGCCACCAATCAAAAAACCGGGCGCCATCCCCGCGTGCTCCAGAATCCATGCCAACATACTGGATGTTGTGGTCTTACCGTGGGTGCCGGAAACCGCCAATACCCAACGACCCGCAAGCACATGCTCCCCCAGCCATTGGGGCCCCGACATATAGGGCAAACCCAGATCAAGTACGGCTTCAACCTCTGGGTTACCTCGGGAAAGGGCATTGCCCATGACCACCAGATCAGGACGCGGAACGAGGTTATCGGCGGAGTAGCCCTCCATTAAATCAATGCCAGCCTCGGCGAGCTGGTTGCTCATGGGGGGGTACACATTGGCATCGGAACCCGATACCTGGCAGCCCAACTCGCGAGCGAGGAGCGCCAGGCCACCCATGAACGTGCCGCAAATACCGACGATGTGGATATGTTGTGTCACTGACAACTCCGTTTGAAAGCTGAGCTTAGCATGGGCATTTGCACTACATGGCCGGGGGCACTACCTTAGGCCACCCAAACCACTGAAGCTCCGGTAGGCCCATGCCCAAAGCCAATGCATTTTATGCCCAGTCAGGGGGTGTTACACCCGTCATCAACGCCTCGGCCTGCGGGGTACTGGAGACGGCAGCAAAGCACAGGGATCGTATCGGCAAGGTCTTCGCCGGGCGAAACGGCATCGTTGGGGCCCTGCGCGAGGAGCTCATAGACACCAGCAAGGAATCGAAAAAAGCGATTCGCGGACTCATGACGACGCCGGCAGGTGCGTTTGGCTCCTGCCGCTACAAATTGCGCAGCCTGGAAGAAAATAAAGCAGAATATTTGCGTTTGATTGATGTCTTTCGAGCACACAACATTCGCTATTTTTTCTACAACGGCGGCGGGGATTCCGCGGACACCTGCCTAAAAGTATCCAAACTCTCGCAAACGATGGGTTACCCGTTGCAGGCTATTCATATTCCCAAAACCATCGACAATGACCTGCCGGTGACCGATAACTCACCGGGCTTTGCCTCTGTTGCCAAGTATGTCGCCATTTCCACTCGCGAAGCCGCTCTCGACGTTGCGTCGATGTGCGACACATCGACAAAGGTCTTTATTCTGGAGGTCATGGGACGCCACGCGGGATGGATCGCAGGAGCCTCGTGTTTAGCCGCTACGGCAACCAGTGATGCGCCCCACGTCATACTTTTTCCTGAAATCCCTTTTGAGGAGCAGGGCTTCCTGAAAAAGGTGAAAACTGCCGTGGAGCGCTGCGGCTACTGCGTAGTCGTCGCATCCGAGGGTGTCCAAACAGCAGACGGTACCTTCCTCAGCGACAGCGGATTGAGGGACGCCTTTGGGCATGCCCAGTTGGGAGGCCTGGCCCCCGCTCTGGCCCAACTGATCAAATCAAACCTGGGCTACAAATATCATTGGGCTGTCTCTGACTACCTTCAACGCGCCGCCCGGCATATTGCCAGCCAGACCGATGTTGATCAGGCCTACGCGGTAGGGGCTGCGGCCGTTGAGCTGGCACTGAGTGGCAAGAATTCGGTGATGCCCACCATCGTCCGTGACTCTGGCACCCGGTATCGCTGGCACATAGGGGAAACCGCCCTGACACGGGTTGCCAATAGAGAAAAGAAAATGCCCCGAAAGTACATCAGCCGGGATGGTTTCGGTGTCACCGCCGCGGGCCGCGCCTATTTTGAACCGCTGGTTCGAGGCGAGGCTTACCCGGAATACCAATCGGGCATGCCTGTTTACACCGTCCTGAAAAACACGCTGGTACCCCGGCGATTACGAGAAAAATTCGATATCCAGGGCTGAAGTTACCGTTGCGATCCAGGGCCTGCCCCACCTGCCCGCTGCGAGTCAGGATGTGATCCGCCGGGCACTGAGTGCGGTAAATTCGCTGTTCCACAAAGAGACTACGGGCTGGAGGCCCCTCACGCATGTACCTTGACGAACCGTTTTCGGCCTATCGCCGCCATCCCTGGCATGGCCTGGAAGCCGCACCCGCCGATGCAGAACCCGGGATTGTGCAGGCCTACATCGAAATGCTGCCCAGCGACACGGTTAAATACGAGCTTGATAAGACCACCGGGTTTTTGGTCGTCGACCGCCCGCAACGAACAACCGCTACACCACCCGCCCTGTATGGTTTTATCCCTCGCACCTACTGTGCCGAAGAAGTGGCCGCACGGTGCGAACACGCGGACATTGCCGATGGCGACCCGCTGGATATCTGTATCTTTTCGGAGCGCCTTATCACCCGCGCGGATATTCTGTTAAACGCCAGGGTGGTCGGAGGCATTCAGATGATTGACGGGGGCGAGGCCGACGACAAGATCATTGCAGTGCTGGAGGGCGACAACATTTGGGGAGGGGTCGAGGATATTGGCGAGCTACCCCCCATCAAAACCGAGCGCCTGCAGCATTATTTCTCTACCTACAAAATGATTCCCGGCAAGGAGAACGACATTCGGGTAGATTGTGTTTACGGCCGGGAAGAGGCGCTCAAAGTCATTGAAGCTTCGCGTCTCGACTACCAGAACCACTACGGACACCTACTGCGACAAAGCCAATAATCAGGCTTGCTTCCGCCGAAGACGCGGTTCCTGGTGCGCAGCCCCGGGGACGCTAACCGTAGTAAGCGCGAACGTAGCGGTTCATCACCTCGCTCAACTCTGCGCCGACGCATTCCAACCCCGCGAGTGGCTCGCCCGAGTCCTCGCCGGTCTGCGCCCCGGCTTCAGCTGACCAGAGCGCGCAAAGCCGATTATCTCTTACCAGGGGATAGAAGCACTGGGCTGTGGGGCGGTGGCTAAGATGCCAGGGCTCCGCCGCCACGCCACCTACCCCTCCGGTGTACGGTCGATAGAAGCCCTCCGCATCATCCTGGCTGATCAGTTGCGACAGCCAATCAGATAGCGCGGCAAAAGGGCCGTCTCCGGTGTATTCCTCTTCCTCCAGCGCCAGCGTGTAATCGTCTGCCACTGCCCCGGGATTCCAGATATCAAAATCGGTGCCCCAATGGTGCCGTGACGTACCTGGTAATGCGGAATAACGCAGAATGGCATGCAGCCACGAACTGTCATTATGGGCCTCGCGGGACAGCAGTTGGCCCTGATCCGAGGTCACCGGCCGTTGGCCTAAAAATTTCTCATTGAAGATAACGAGTTGCCGCTGATAACTGCGGTGGCCCGAGGCCACTGCCAGCTGAAACCCAGCCTGCCGGGCGCGACTGATTAGTCGCTCAAGTGCCGCTCCTGCCAATGGGTGCACAAGGCCCATGCCCGGCCTGTTCTCGAGTTGTTTGACGTCCAGTCCCATCGCCCAGTCGATGGTGGGCGCTGCAGAAGCAAGCCCGCTACCCGACACGAGCTACCCCTTCGACAGGCAGCTGATGCGTCGCCCTCAATCCGCGAACGCTCACATCCACGCCCAGACCATAAACCTCAAGTCCGCTACGCGAGGCCTCCCACAAGACCGCCGCATACTCAGGATCGACATCTACAGCCGGCGCCACCTGCTTGATCCCAGAATGAAAAACGCAAAACACCAGTGCAGAACGGCACTCAGGGCTGCGCAGGCCTGCCAATTCCTGTATAT
>JAKMEU010000363.1 GCA_022425845.1 Luminiphilus sp.
GTACTCTGCATTCGACTCGAAAGCATCAACCGTTATCTGGGACATATCCCGCGTCATGATGTGAGGCGCCGATCGACCCTGCTGCTGCAGCAGCTGGTAGACATTGGTCAGCGATCCACCCGCCTCATCCCGCACCAAAGTGCTGAGGTCCAGCTCAATTCCGCCCGTCGAGGCTGCATAGGGTATTGAGTCGTAGCCCGTTACAAACAGGCTATCCCGCGCCGTAGTCAACGTGTTGAAGCTTGATGGCTCGCCAATGCCCTGCTGAACAAGGGCATCCGCAAACACGCCCCCCCAACCGGCCGGCGCCCCCTCAGGCGCACTGGACTGCCAGATCGACTGCTGGTCATTATGGGAGAACAAACGAGGTGGCAAGGCCACGGACCCACTGAACACACTGGATCGATCAGTGGACTCTATGAGTGGACCTACATTGCCGACCAATGCAGCAGCACCCTCATCAAACAGCGTTTTGAACGCCGACAATTCCGGGGGCAAGGCATAGGCGGAGCTGCTGCCGGATGATCCGAGCTGCAATAAATTACCGCGCGCCCTGGCGCCATCATAGGTTGCGAGCAGTGAACTGCGAATTCTCGCGTATTCGTCATACTCCCCCGCATCATAGGGTATGACGACGTCATGGCAGTCAACACCTCCGAATTGAAAAAGCAGTACCAGAGCACGGTAGTCATCTGTCTCCTGCGCGAGAAGGGGCCGCATCTGGGATGCCATGGCCAGGGATCCCAAAACACCCATACTGCGGGAGACAAACTGTCGTCGATTTAGCCTATGTCCCATGCTGCACCCCTCAGCGAAGTATCAGGTAATCGGTAGCGGTCATGACCAGTGTGACAGCGAGCCCAACCCGGACTCTTCGCCATTCATCATCACCGGCATCGGATGGAACCCCTTCGACCAGCTCTATAAAGGCGGCCACCGTGTCCTCGTCCAGCGCGCTGCTGGCGAGTAACACATTCAAATGATCGAAAAGTGCCGGCAGGTCATCCGCCAGCGTCTCTTCGTAACTGTAATCGGGGACAAAACTGGCACGCGCCAATTCAGGCTCAAACTCGACACCGGTAAGGCCCGAGATCTCCCTGTAAATGGACAGATCCGCGGTCCGGGTACCGCCCGTGGCAAAATAGGTTATGAAGTTCAGGTAGGCGGGAATGGTCGCCGCATTGGTAATTTGCAATTCAGGCACTGTCATTCCCGCTGCACCACTCTCGGTGACAGGTGCCACATAGCCCGGCCGATAAAAATTGAAGACCGACGCGGCCCGGAACGGATGCTGACCAAGGTTCTGGCTATAAAAAGCCTGAGATGACAGGTCATATAGCTCAAGGGTGTATTCAGGCGTGAGCGTCGCGACGTTGAAAGCCCGAGCCCACTGGGTAAACCTGAGGACGGGCTCCCGCAGCTTGCCATAGGTGTCGACATTTTCGGGTCGCAGGTTTTCCTGGTCGAGCAGGACAGCACAAAGGGTGGCCTTGAGATCACCCCGACGACCTGAACCCACCACGGAACCATCGGGAAGCGTGAAACGTCCCTCATTAAACGTTCGAGTCACCCTGGCCGTGTAATCCGGAGACGGGTCGGAGGTAGTAAAGCGCTGGATCAGTTGGCGAGACAAAAATGGGCCGACACTTGCTATCCCCATCAGGTGATCCAACGCCAGCGTTATGCTGTCTTCTGCCGGGGTATTCTCGGGAATCGTCAGGCCCAAAAACGTTTTTTCAGCCGTCGAATGATATTCCGGGTAGACCACCATTGGACTTCGAAAGCTGGTGAGCACCGCCTCACTTTCGGGGTCACTGAAGTACTCCTCTCGAGTAATATTCAGGTCGAGGCCGGTGAATACCCGCGCAAGACCGGTGATATCGTCATTGTCATAGAGTTCTACTGGCGTGTTGTCGCCGCCCTGCGGGTAAGCGGGCGTGCCGTCGTCATTGAGATCAATCAGGCCGGTGGTGAACAGTTGCAGTATTTCCCGCGCATAATTTTCATCGGGCTGACGACCTGTCTCGGGATCGGCTTTTTGATTCCCGCGGTAAGTGAGATAGAAGCCCATCCCCGGCGAGTAGGTAACAGCCTCCAACAAATCCCGATAGCTGCCAAATGCAAATTCGGTCAATAAAGCCTGATGGTAGGCCACAGCTTCGGGATAGTCAGACAGTAGATCATCGTCGGCATTTGAGATGACCAGGATCTGCGACAGGGCAAAGGCCATGCGCTGCCTGAGCTGGTCTCCCCCCCCAATACTGTGCCGCCAGAAAGCGAAGGTTGTCGCCTGGCGATTCCAGGGGTTCAACAGCAGGAAATCCAGCTCAGCCTGATAACCCTGCAGCGTGGCGATGTAATCCGATGGCTCCGCAGCAAACTGCGCCTTCAGCCAGGCTGACACCGAGCTTCCCACAAGATCGTCTATTTGTTGGGGCGTTGCCCCGAATGACGCCTGGGACAGGAAACGGACCGTGCTTTCAGGTGTCGAGAAAGCCGCGAAATCCAGCTCAGGATCGCCGGGACCCTCATCTACCGATTGCCCCCTGACCTGCTGGACGGACGTCAATAATGAACCAAATACACTGTCCGCAGCCTGTAGCGGGGCGTTGCAAAAAACAGCCAGCCCAATGATCAGGGCGACTGCAAACCACGGGAACCGTTGCCCGGCCAAACCCCGCGGAAGGACGTCACAATGGCCCATGCTGAACTCCGTTCTATTCTCCCTGAAGGCTTCTACGTGTTATCACCACCAACCCGTCGCGCCACGGGTTTTTTAGTTAGAGGGAAAACCCTCCTCATGCCGCCCCCTCTAGCTGAACCCGGCGGAGATGCGTTAATCCACCGGAGCGAGGACCGAATCTCGAGCCTGTTGCCACACCGTCACTTCGTAGCCACCTAAACTCCCGGGAAGCTCCACCCGCCCCGCTGGTTTCGAGCCCAGTTTTTCTGCCAGGTGTTGGGACGCCACGTTCCTGTCATGGATGAGGTGACTCACTGTCTCCCAACCCAGAACGTCATACGCATGTTGTATGGCCGCTTGCGCAGCCTCCAGAGCGAAGCCCCTACCCCACCACGGCCGACGCAGACCCCAACCCACCTCTCGCACGGGCCAGTGCAATGGATACCAGGGCCCTACTCGACCAATCCACTCGCCGGACGCTTTCTCCACCACAGCGAACATGCCAGCATCGGTAAGTTGCCAAGCGCCCAACCAACTCGCGAAGGTCCGCCAGGCATCGGCAGGGTGCTGCGCGCCACCGAGATGTTGCATCGTTTCCGGGCAGGTCAGGAAGTGCTCTGCTGCCGACCAGTCTTCGGCGCAGGGCAGACGCAAAACCAGTCGTTCGGTTTCAATGATCAAGGCGCGTCTTACTCAGGCGAGGGAGCAACATGGGTATCCTGGCCATCACCTCGGCATACTCAGGCCTGCGCTGCAGAGAGCGCTCTTCCATCATCGGGATGCTGGCAAAGCGAAACATCAAAACCATGGCGACAGCGCCCAAACAAACCCAGAGCGCACCGCTGGGGTGGGCCGCAAGACCGAACAGCGCAAGCCCCACCCATAGACCTATTTCACCGAGATAGTTGGGATGGCGGCAGCGGGCCCAGAGGCCAGTCTCAAGGGTGTCACCCGGCTGTGCCTTGTCCGCAAACGCATGCAGTTGGAAATCCGAAACCATCTGCAATGTGATGGCAGCAAAGGTGATAACCGTCGCCAGCACGTCAACGATGTTGAAAGCTCGGTCACCCGCCACGGTCATCGCGTATACAGGTAGCATGCCCATGAATACCTGTAGGGTTGGGAACATATGGACGCCCAGAAAATCCATCAACAATCCGTACCGTCCGGCGCGGGTACGAAGCATTGGATAGCGCCAGTCCTCATGGTGAAGGCCCGGCCAATAGTAGGCCCAGTGACAGGTGAGGCGCGTTGCCCAGTACAGCAACAGCGCCAATACGATGAATTCTCGAAGCTGGGAGGGACCCACCCCCTGGGTCATCCACCACAACATGAGAAGCGGCGGCACCACCGACCAGAAGGGATCATAGAAGCTGCTGTTGCGATGCCAGCGGCTGGCGGCAAATACCACCACGGTAGCGACCAGGTCAGCGAGCAGCGCACGCCATAGCGGGTCTGCATCTGAAACCGCGAGCACCACCCCGCCGGCAAACAGGGCGACAACATACACCACGGTCACACGGACCAACGCCTCCGACTTGGGGATATTGGGTTCGGGTCGTCGCCATATTGCCTGAATCATCAACCTACCTCTTGGCTATGTGATGAGCGCTTTGACAGACGCCCCAGATATTCAACCAGAACCGGAACCAATGAAAACGTTACCAAAACCATGATGGGTATGGCGATGGTCAAAAGCTGCCCCAGGGACGCAGCCCCCCGATGGGCACTGGTCATCAGCGATGCAAAGGTGGCCACGGTTGTAACGGCAGATAACAACACCGCTCGGGGAGTGCTGGAGTCCATCAGTCGCTCCATGGAGCCCAGCGTTTGATACCGGTGTGCCACGTGGATTGCCGAATCGATGCCCAACCCAAAGATCAAAGGCACAACCAACACGTTGGCCATATTGAGCGACAAGCCAATCCATTCCATTACTGCAAAGGTCAGCACCGTCGTTAGCATCAGGGGAATGACGACTACAACGGGCATGACGATACCGCGATAATAAATCGCAAGCAGCAGCGTTATCCCAAGCAAGGCGATACCGGAAGCCTCTCTAAAGGCTCTGACCACCACGCTACCCACACCGTACTCAATCACCGCGCGACCGCCGCCATTGTCAATCACTGTGCGGGCTTCATTGACAAAATAATCAAGGCCAGCCCTGTTGTGCGTAGGCAAAGCGGGGCCTATTTCAAGACGATATCGACCATCAGGCATGATCCAGCGATTTCGAAGCTCGTCTGATAGATCGGCCAGATTCGGCGCCGTGCTGGTCAGAAGCGGCTGGAGTTCACCGCGCCAACCCGAGAGGACGTGGCGAATATTCTCATCCAGTTTCGAGAGCGCCACGTCGTCATAGACGGCCAGCTCCGTCACCAGGGTCCTCACCTCGGAAGTCAGTGCAGGCTGTTGCTGGAGGCCCGCCAATTGAGCACGGACCATCACGGGGTCGAGCGGCGGAAAATCTGCCAGTTGATCGAGCATTTCTCCCAATTTCGCGAGTTGGGCGCCTCGATCTACAGCATCTGCTCCGGGCAAAAAGTCTTCGATCGAGGATACATAACCTACGGC
>JAKMEU010000368.1 GCA_022425845.1 Luminiphilus sp.
GCCGTAGGGAGACGACAGCCAACCCGATGTCACGGGGCGCCCTGCGGGAATCGCCTCAGCTTGGGCCTCTGCGTCAAAAACCAGGCCGGCCAAAACGTCGAGCTGCATATCGCGGTCGTCGAGGGTCGCCGAGAACAGATCAAAGGACTCGTCCAATGCACCGGGGAGCACTGCACTCGCTTCGGTCGCTGAGGGCACCATGGGCCCGCCGAGGGCCGGTTCGGCGCTGAAGTTGAACTCGCCCCCTTCCAGGCCCGCCAACGCGGTGAGGTGTGTACCCAGGGCATCGAGACGGGTGACGCGGACTTGCAGCTCAGCCAGCTTGCGCGTCATGGTTTCCAGTTTGCGCTTGGCATCCGCCGACAATTGGGCCAACTCGCTGGCCCTCTTGCTCGCTTCCAACTCTGCCGCTGACAGCCGCGCTTCCTGGGCAACCGAAGTGCCCTGGCGCTGACCCAGCTCATAGCCCAGGCCCATGAGGCCCAGCGGCAGGCCAATACAGATGACCGACAGTGCCGCCCAGGACCAGCGACCGATCTCCAGTGTCCGGGAAGCTGCCGTCTTGTGGACCAGAATCAGTTTCAAACGGGGTAACTCAGTTTTAAGGGCTGCGTACTATGCCACGGGGCCAGCAGTCGGGGAAACCGCTGCGTGCCACCGATTGTTGGCAGTTCCCTACAAATTGGATCAGGCCGTCGCCAGCGCAGGGGCGGGGCCGTAGGATATGGGCGCATTTTCGGCCTCTTCGAAGGTCACCATCTCCCAGGCATCCTCCTGGGCAAGAAGTGCTCGCAGTACCGCATTGTTGAGTGCGTGGCCCGATTTATGTGCGCGAAACTCACCTATAAGACTGTGTCCCAGCAGGTACAGGTCGCCAATGGCATCCAGCACCTTGTGCTTGACGAATTCATCCTCATAGCGGAGTCCGTCCTGGTTCAGGATCCGGAATTCATCCACGACAATAGCGTTATCCACGCTGCCACCCCGCGCGAGGCCCTGGGCACGCAGGTACTCAATCTCGTGCATAAACCCAAAGGTTCTCGCACGGCTGACTTCTTTGACAAACGAGGTGGTGGAAAAATCGATTTCGGCAAATGCGGCTCGATCGTGAAAGACGGGGTGATCAAAGTCGATGGAGAAAGCAACCTTGAACCCCTCAAAAGGTAAAAGACTGGCCTGCTTGTCACCGTCTCGAACCGTGACGGGACGCTTGATACGAATAAACTTTTTCGCGGCCGGCTGCTCTTCGACACCCGCGGACTGGAGCAGGAACACGAAGGGACCTGCGCTGCCATCCATGATGGGCACTTCTGGCGCCGTTACATCGACAAAGGCATTATCAATACCGAGACCGGCCATCGCGGACAGTAGATGTTCGACCGTCGATACCCGGGCTTCACCCAACCCAAGACTGGTGGAGAGCGTGGTATCGCCGACACTCTGGGCGCAGGCGGGGATTTCCTGCACCGGAGAGAGGTCAGTGCGGCGGAAGACGATGCCGTTGTCGACGGGAGCAGGGCTGAGGGTCAGAAAAACCTTTTCTCCCGTATGTAAACCAACGCCAGTGGCCTTGATCGGATTCCGCAACGTTCTCTGTCTGATCATGGTCTCGCCTTATCCTCATGGATCGCGGACCACAAACCACGTTAGTCCGCCTGTCGACGCAGAAAAGCAGGAATATCGAAATAATCCTCTGCACCGCCCTCTGCAGGCGCTGTCGCCTGCGGCGCCACCCCTGCCTGTGCAACACGTGCACGTTTAGCGGGTGGCAAATCATATGTGTCGTCGTAACTCGGCGCCGACGTTCCTGTCGACGCAACGGGCACCGGATCAACAATCGCCAGGGGGGGACGGGCCTCTGCACCACCCAAACCTGTTGCCACGACCGTGACCTTGAGCGTATCGGTCAACTCAGGGTCTATCACGGTTCCCACTACCACGGTTGCATCTTCCGATGCGTATTCTTCTATCGTGTCGCCAACTTCTGAGAACTCACCTAACGACAGGTCCAGTCCTGCAGTAATGTTGACCAAAACACCTCTGGCACCGCTTACATCTATATCGTCGAGCAAAGGACTGTTGATGGCACGTTCAGCCGCCTCACGAGCCCTGTTTTCTCCCGACGCCTGTCCTGTGCCCATCATCGCTGCGCCCATCTCGGACATGACGGTGCGGACGTCTGCAAAGTCCACATTTATCATTCCGGGGCGGATTATCAGTTCCGCGATGCCCTGAACAGCCCCCAAAAGTACATCATTGGCCTCGCGGAAGGCATCCAAGAGACTGGTATTTTTGCCCAAGACCTCCAGCAATTTTTCATTGGGAATCGTGATTAGACTGTCGCAGTGCTGCTCAAGTTCCCCAAGACCTGACTCGGCTATTTTAAGACGCGATTTGCCTTCGAAACTGAAAGGGCGCGTGACCACAGCGACTGTCAGAATGCCCATTTCACGGGCCACCTCAGCGACAATCGGGGCACCGCCGGTGCCGGTACCACCGCCCATTCCGGCCGTCACAAAGACCATATCAGCGCCATGAAGTGCATCGGCAATTCGATCACGGTCTTCCAGGGCCGCCGCTCGACCAATATCCGGATTGGCCCCTGCACCCAGTCCTTTGGTGATACCTGTCCCCAACTGCAGGACGGTTTTGGCGGCAATATCTGACAGTGCCTGGGCATCGGTATTGGCACAGATAAAATCCACGCCTTCAATGTTATTTTCGATCATGTGTCGAACGGCATTGCCCCCACCGCCACCGACACCGACCACCTTAATCACCGCATTTTGTGGTGCGTTATCAACCAATTCAAACATCGTGACTCTCCCCTCGTTTTACAAACCCGGTATAACCCGGGCACTCCCCTTGAAAAGCACTCTGAAACCCCTCAGAAGTGCTTACCAAACCAGTCCCTTACACTCGCAAACAGGCCACCAGCGCCCGCGCCGGATCGCGATGTACTTGCAGATTCTTCGTCCCGGGCGCCATAGATGAGCAGCCCGACCGCCGTTGCATAAATTGGATTGCGAATAATGTCGCTGAGACCCTGCGCATGCTGTGGCGCTCCGACCCGCACCGGCATGTGGAAAATTTCCTCAGCCAGCTCTACGGCCCCCTCCATCTTCGACGTGCCCCCAGTGAGCAGCACCCCAGCAGGAATGAGTTCCTCGTAGCCCGAACGGCGAATTTCCGCCTGAATCAAGGTAAACAACTCGTCATACCGTGGCTCGACGACCTCAGCCAAAGACTGCCGGGACAGATCCCTGGGAGGACGGTCACCGACACTGGGCACCTTGATGGTTTCATCAACTCCCGCCAGCTGGGTCAGGGCACAGGCATAGCGGATCTTGATTTCCTCTGCGTGCTGGGTCGGTGTTCGCAGGGCCATGGCGATGTCACTGGTGACCTGATCGCCAGCGATCGGGATGACCCCGGTATGCCGGATTGCGCCGTCAGTGAAGATGGCAATATCAGACGTGCCACCTCCAATATCCACCAGGCAGACCCCAAGGTCCCGCTCATCGGCAGTAACAACTGAAAAACTGGAGGCCAGCTGCTCCAGGATGATGCCATCCACTTCAAGACCACATCGGTGGATACATTTCTCTATGTTCTGAGCTGCATTGACGGCGCAGGTCACCAGGTGAACCTTGGCTTCAAGGCGCACGCCCGACATACCCAGCGGCTCCTTGATTCCGCCCTGATTATCGATCACGTATTCCTGCGGCAAGACATGCAGCACTTTCTGGTCAGCGGGAATTGCCACAGCCTGTGCAGCATCCAGCACGCGCTCGACATCGGCGCTGACAACCTCGCCCTCCCGGATGGCGACAATGCCATGGGAGTTCATTGAGCGAATATGGCTGCCGGCAATACCCACATAAACCGAGTGGATCTGGCAGCCCGCCATCAGTTCGGCTTCTTCAACCGCGCGCTGAATGGCGTTGACGGTGGATTCGATATCCACCACCACGCCTTTCTTCATTCCTCGGGATGGATGTGAGCCGATACCCACCACCTCGATGGTACCTTCGGAGTCCACCTCGCCTACCACAGCGACGACTTTTGAGGTCCCGATATCCAGGCCCACAATCATGCGCTTTTCGGGTACTGCAACCATCAGCGTATCTCCTTCCACTTGGCCGCTGAGGTGCTCCCCAGGGCCCATTGTGATGTCGGCAGAAAGGCCACCGCCGCACCATGCTCGTAACGCATATCGACGCTCAGGACGGGCTGGTCTGCGAGCTGTGCCCGCCACAGCGTGACGAAACGGCCCAGCCGTTCGATATGGTGGTCGGCCCCCAGGTGCAAAATGCTGCCGTTATCCAGCTCGGCGGTGACCTGACCCAACACATCTTCCTGCAGCGCCACCATTTGCAAACCCGTGGATGCCAGCAATGCCTCGAGGTTCTGATAGCGTCGGGTCATGGCGGCCTCCGAGCCCGAGGGTCCTTCAAGCCGCGCGAGATCTGCCCAGCGGTCGTCGAATGTGCCGGGAAAATACTCGCCCTGGTGATTCAGAAACCCATCCAGACCCCAACGGGCGACAGGGCGCTGCTCCTCAATGCTGACCACCACCGCATCGGGCCAGCGACGGCGGACCGTGGCTCGATAAATCCAGGGCATGGCTTCAAGCTCCTGGCGAATCCCGTCGAGATCCAATGCGAGGAATCCAATATTCAGCGAACCTGCCAGCTGCTGCTCCAAATCTGATTGCGCCACGTGCTCCACGGCACCCCGCACAACGAGTCGCTCCACCCGCAGGTCCAGCAGGTACAGGCCGGCCCGCCCCGTCGCAGCAATCAACAGCAGCAACCCGACAACCACACTCGAGCGCAGGGCCATGGTGCGGAGCCTTGACCGCCAGGACGCCTGAGCCGCCTTTGCCTGCTTCCTGACAGCCTGACGAGCGGGCTTACGAGGCATCGTGGACCTCCATACTCAGGCGGAATATTTCGGCCAGTAAATCGGCCATCGACAGTCCTGCGGCCTGCGCTGCCATGGGGACGAGACTGTGACCGGTCATACCCGGAATCGTATTGACCTCAAGCAGCTGCCAGGCGCCGGTCGCATCTCGCATTACATCCACTCGCCCCCAGACATCGGCGCCCACCGACTCAAATGCATCCAAGGCGAGTTTTCCCAGGGCTGACTCCTCGTCGCCGGATAATCCCGAAGGGCAGAAAAAACCAGTGGCATCGGAGATGTACTTGGCGTCAAAGTCATAAAAACTGCTGGCAGGCTCTATTCGAATCGAGGGCAGTGCACGAGAACCGAGGATCGCGACGGTGTATTCGTCTCCCGCCACGAACTGCTCTGCCAACACGGCACCCCGATGGGAAGACGCATGCTTCCACGCCGTTTCCAGCTCCCGTGCCGAGGAGGCCTTGCTCATACCGATTGAGGACCCCTCGAGTGCAGGCTTCACAAAAAGCGTCCCGAATTGGGCGATCAGGTCCGACCAATTGCTGTCTGCCGTCAGGACGGTAAATGCTGGCGTGGGCAGGCCAGCCCCCAACCACAGCTGCTTGGTTCGCACCTTATCCATGGTCAATGCTGAGCCAAGCAGGCCGGAACCACTGTAGGGAAGCTTCATCAGCTCAAATAGGCCCTGGAGCGTTCCGTCCTCCCCGCCCGGTCCGTGCAGCAGGTTGAAAACAAACTCGACCCCTTGCAGGCGCTCTGGCCAACCATCCACCGCGGGGTCAACCCGCACAATATCAGCGCCGGCCGCCTCCAGAGCTGCAGCCACATTGCCACCACTCTCCAGGGAAATTTCCCGCTCAGCGGCGGTACCACCCAGCAGCACGGCGAACTTTCTCCCGTTGAGCAATGCGGCGTTCACGACTCACCTCCCAGATCGGGGGTATCCGCCAGCGCACGGGCCAATTGCCCGATATTGCCGGCGCCCTGGGTCAACAGAAGGTCGCCGGGTTCAAGCACGTCACGAAGCACGCCGGGCACACTCGCTATATCCGGGACAAAAATGGGCTCAATAGAGCCGCGTTGGCGTATGCTGCGCGCCAATGATCGACCGTCGGCGCCCGGTATCAGTTCCTCACCAGCAGGGTAGACATCGAGCAGCAGCAACAGGTCACAACCCGACAACACCGCCACAAAGTCCTCATAAAAATCCCGGGTTCGCGAATAGCGGTGTGGCTGGAATACCATGACGATTCGCTGTTCGGGAAAAGCGGCTCGGGCTGCATTCAGGGTCGCCTGAACCTCCGTGGGGTGATGTCCGTAGTCATCGACCAACACCGCGCTGCCCCTCGGGAACTGAATTTTCCCCAACGCGCTGAAGCGACGTCCGACACCGGAAAATTGGGTGAGGCCCTTCTCAATCGACGTATCGTCAAGGCCCAGCTCTGTCGCCACTGCCGCCGCCGCTGCCGCATTCAGCGCGTTATGTTCCCCGGGCATACTCAGATTGATGGCCAGGCTGGCGCCGCCTTCAGGGCGGTCAAGATTAAATTGCGTCGTCAGGCCATTTACCGCGACATCCGTCACTCGGTAATCCGCGTCCGGGTGTTTGCCATAGGTCAGGACTCGACGGGTGGTTTGCGGCAACAGGCGCTGCACGCCCGGATCGTCAAGGCAGAGAATGGCCAGGCCGTAAAAGGGCAGATTGTGCAGAAACTCCAGGAAGGCCTGCTCATAGTGCCCGATGTCCCCGCCATAATGGTCCATGTGATCCGCCTCAACATTGGTCACCACGGTGACCATAGGCAGCAGGTGCAGGAATGAGGCGTCGCTCTCATCGGCCTCGACGATCAGATACTGCCCGGCTCCGAGGCGCGCGTTGCTGCCCGCGTTGTTCAGCACCCCTCCGATCACAAAGGTAGGGTCCTCCCCCGCCTCACCGAAAATGGATGCCAGCAGACTTGTGGTCGTGGTTTTGCCGTGAGTGCCCGCGACCGCTATTCCGCGCCGGTAGCGCATCAGTTCCGCCAACATTTCGGCCCGTGGCACCACAGGAATTCGTGCGGCGCGGGCGGCGAGCAGCTCAGGATTGTCATCGGGTATCGCGCTGGAGGTCACCAACACCTCAGCACCCACAATATGTGACGCCTTGTGACCGATATGCACCTCGATACCGAGGTTGCGCAGCCGTGCCACCACCGCACTGTCGGCAACATCCGAACCGGTAACCCGGTAGCCGAGCTGTGCCAGCACCTCGGCAATCCCACTCATTCCGGAACCACCAATACCCAGCATGAAGATATGCTCTGTTCCACCCATGGGCTGGGCTGCAGGACGTGTCATATCAGGCAACACCCGCCACCTCCTCTACCACATCGGCAACGGTTGACGCCGCCTCCGGTAGCGCCAGCTTTCGGGCATTCTCCGCAATAGCCGAAAGGCGGCCGGGCATGGCAATGAAACCGGTCAGTAATTGCGCCAGCTTGCCGGGAAGGTCAGTACCCTGATGCACCAGTTGGGCAGCTCCTGACTCACTCAGAACACGGGCATTGGCCGTTTGATGATCGTCGATGGCATGGGGCAGCGGCACCAGTATCGCCGCCCGCCCAACAATCGCCATTTCACTGACCGTCAGCGCGCCAGAGCGGCTGACCACAAGATCAGCCCACTGATATGCGTCTGCCATATCGTCGATGAAGGCCGTCACCTCGACCCGCCCATCCGGGCAGTCACGGTAGCTCGATCGGGTGCTGTCAAAATGCTGCGCGCCACACTGATGTCGAATCTGCAAATGGGCTGCCGCCTCTGGATCCAGCTGGCCCAGAGCGGCGGGAACCGCCGTATTGAGGGGCGTGCTGCCGAGGCTGCCGCCAATCACCAGCAGGCGCAGAGGCCTCACAGCTGAAAAGGCTTCGGGTATGTCATGCAGCAGGTGCTGGAGACCCACAATTTCAGGCCGTACAGGGTTGCCAACCAACCGTCGGCGCTCCTCTTCATCAAAGGCTCCGGGCAAGCCAAACAACACGCGACTGGCCAGCGGTGCCAGCCAGCGATTGGTTGTACCGGCGACGGCATTCTGCTCGTGAATCACCAGTGGTTTACCCAGCAGCCTGGCCGCAACACCCGCTGGACCCGCAACGTAACCCCCGAGACCCAGGACCACCTTTGGCTTCAATCGGATGATCAAACCCAGCGCAACGAAGAAGGAACGCAGGAGGTGGAACAGGGAAACAAGGCGGAACACCCCGCTCTTCCCCCGCAAGCCGCGTACGGGAAGGATATGGAGGGTGAAATCGTGGGCCGGGACCACACGACCCTCCAGACCGCGATCAGTGCCGATCCAGTCAATCAACCAACCTCGGGCCTGCAACACCTGGGCAACTGCGAGCGCGGGGAATACATGCCCACCTGTGCCACCGGCCATCACCAGGATCCGTGGCGCGGACGTCATGACTTACCTCCCCGATTCGCGCGCAGGCTGTACTCGATGCGAAGGATCACCGACAGCATCACGCAGCTCATGATCAAGCTGGAGCCGCCATAACTGATAAAGGGCAGTGTCAGGCCTTTGGTGGGCAGCAAGCCCGAGCTCACGCCCATGTTGACAAAGGCCTGCCCCGAGAAAATCAGCGCGACCCCGTAGCACACATAGCCAGCGAAGGGCTCACCATCTTCCTCTGCTCGACGACCGACAAACAGGATGCGACCGATCAGAAGACAATAGAGAACAATGACAACCAGCGCGCCGAAAAAGCCTGTCTCCTCTGCCCAGATAGAAAACACAAAGTCGGTGTGGGCCTCGGGAAGATAAAAAAGTTTCTGGATGCTGTTACCCAAACCCACGCCCCACCATTCACCCCGGCCAAAGGCAATCAGTGATTGGATAAGCTGGAAACCCGACCCATAGGGGTCCTGCCAGGGGTCGGTGTAGGCAGTGAGACGTTGCAGCCGGTAAGGCGCACTGATGATCATGAACACCAGTGCGCCCACCGCAACGGTTACCAACAACAGGACATAACCCAGTCGGGCACCCGCCAGGAACAACATGCCAAAAACCGTTCCGGCGCATATGACCGTGGCACCAAAGTCGGGCTCGAACAGCAACAGCAAACCGGTCACGCCAAGAATTGCGACGGGCTTGGCGAGACCTTGCCAATGGTTCTGCACGGCCTTAGCGTGGCGCACCACAAAACTCGCGGTATACAGCACAAGAGCAAACTTGGCGATCTCGGAGGGCTGCACCGTAATCGGGCCCAGCGGAAGCCAACGCTGACTTCCGTTCACGTCCCTGCCAACGCCAGGCACCAAGACCAGCAGCAGTAGCGCCAGCGCCATCAATAACCAAAGCCCGGAGGTGCGCTGCCAGACTTCGATCGGCACCCGGTAGGCGACAGCCCCCAAACTGGCGGCCATCCCCAGGTAGACGATATGCCGAATCGTATGGTGCCAGGGGCTATTAAAGTGCCAGTCACTGTAACCAATTGAAGCCGAGGCGATAGCCACAACGCCCACAACAATCAATGACAGGGCAAGCCCCCCGAGAAGCGGGTCGGGACCCAGATGAACGGGCTTGGCCGCAGCGCTCATGCGATTTCCTCCCCGCACGCCAAAACCGCCTTTCGATAGGCCTCTCCCCGAGCCTCAAATCCCTCATACATGTCGAAACTGGCGCAGGCGGGCGAGAGCAAAACCACATCGCCCGGCTGCACAACAGCTGCTGCCGCAGCCACGGCCTCTTCAAGCGAGGCGACCCGCTGCACGGGCGTGTAAGCGCCCAATGCCAGCTCGATGTCGCGGGCGGCTTCGCCCAGGGTGAACACACGACGACAATGCTGCTTCACCTCGGGGCGAAGGGTGTCAAAATTCTGCTCTTTGCCCACACCGCCCGCGATCAGCACAACATTTTGCTGGCCGCCCAACCCCGCCAGGGCTGCACGCGCAGCGGCGACGTTGGTGCCCTTGCTGTCGTTGATCCATGTCACCCCGTCTTGCTCGAGGATCAGTTCACAACGATGGGGCAAACCTGCAAATGACTTCAGGCCCGACAGCAGCCCGGCCGTCGGCAAATCCAGTGCCATACCCAGGGTTAGCGC
>JAKMEU010000034.1 GCA_022425845.1 Luminiphilus sp.
GGCGTTGGCCTGGGCCAGTACCGAGATGCCCGCCTGAGTCAGAATCTGCGACTTAGTAAGGTTAGCCGTTTCAGCTGCAAAGTCAGCGTCCACGATCCGTGAGCGAGAAGCCGAGGCGTTCTCTGAAGCAATCTGTGCACTTGTCACAACCGATTCAAACCGGTTTTGGATAGCACCCAAATCGGATCGACCAGCGGCAATTTGCGTTAACGCCGCATCAATAACTTCGATAGCGCTCTGGGCATTCGCCGCTGAAGTGACGAGCAAAGAATTAACGTTGCTTAATGTGCTTACACCAGTGGCAAGTGGGCCCGCTGCTGCAGTGAGGCCAATTGCTCCACCCGAGCTGGCCAGGGAGATACCGCCTGTCGCAATACCACCGTCAGCCGCTCCTTCCGTCATTGTGACTGTGGTCCCGTCCTGACCCGTCAGGTCAAGTGTCTGGGTCCCTGCCCCTGCAACAGTATCGATAGCGATATTCCTTCCATCAGTCGTGGACAGCGTAATGGAATCTCGTGCCGTCGATGATGAGAAAGAAGCGCTTATGCCCGTGGTTCCAGTCTGCGCATTGATCGCATCCAGCACATTGGTGAGATCTGACGTTGCGGCGACCGTGGTGCTAATTGCTACGTTACTGCTGGCAGCTCCAGCTACTGTGGTCTGCAAGGTGAAGGAAATTGCGCCAGCTCCGCCAAGGTTGTCAAGGGTAGCAGTATTCGATGCGGTAGCTGTGACTCCGATGCCATTTGCAGCAGAATTGACGGCCGCTGCAATCTCGTCGGCACCGGAATTTGCCCCGTAAGTTACATTAAGAGCGCTCTGCTGAGTCGTTCCAGATCCAACAGTGATATCGAGATCGGTTTCTGCGGCGGCGCCATTCGCAATTGAACTACTATTGATTGTGGCAGCCAGAGAGGTGTCTTCGATTTCATTTAGCCCGAGCTGCGAGGACCTAGAGTCAACCACACCGGTCACTGTTACTGTTTCATTGGCGTTGGCACCGACCTGGAACTGTTGCGCAGTGAAGCTGCCGTCGAGCAGTGTAACGCCATTAAAATTGGCTGAACCAGCAACACGATCTATCTCGGCAACGAGTTGATCAACCTCATCTTGCAAAGCCTGTCGATCATTCAAAGAGTTGGTCGCGTTAGCCGCCTGAACTGAAAGTTCGCGAATTCGCTGCAGGTTGTTAGTAACCTCTTGCAGCGCACCTTCTGCGGTCTGGGCCAGGGAAATACCGTCAGCGGCATTTCTCGCTGCCTGATTTAGACCATTGATCTGTGCAGTAAATCGGTTGTCAATAGCGAGGCCAGCGGCGTCATCCTTTGCCGAATTGATTCGAAGGCCCGAAGACAGACGCTCGAGCGAAGTAGCTGCCGATGACTGGCTGGAGTCGAGGTTTCGCTGGGCATTCAGCGACGGAACGTTGGTGTTGATTACAAGTGCCATGTTGTCACTCCTTGTTGGCCCGCTTTGCGCGCCTGTCGGTTTAAACACGCTGGACTCATGATCGAGCCCGCCGTTATCAATCCGATTAGCGGCGGGTTATTGATGTCCTTTAGCGATTGGAGTGAATTATTTGTCTGTGTTGGTGATTTTTTCGCGATACGGGTCACACAATCATGACCTCTGCGCTAAAAAGCTCTCATAAGACCTCTGTTTACGCCCAATCGTTGACGCCTCGCAGCCTCATGCTCAGGGAAAATAAGTGCCTGCTGTGGCGTGCTGGTCGAGAAGAACTAGAGGAAATTGAAGAGCGACAGGCCCTGGGTCTTGATGTAGCTCTGCTGGGCGGCCTCCAGGGCCACAATCTGCAGGTTAAGCTCGGTGATGGCGGTGGCGAAGTCGAGGTCTTCAAGGCTGGAGATGGTGCGCTCCACCTGCAGGTTGAAGGTGTCGTTGAGAATGTTCTGCTCATCCACCCGGTTCAGACGCGCCCCTAGATCGGTGCGCACCTTGGAGAACTGGCCCAGGTTGGCATCGAGGTTCTGGATGGCCGCCCCCACCCGGGAGACACGCTTAGCGTCGGCATCGGTGGAGCCGCTGGTGCGCAGGGCTGCTGCGAGCTCTGTCAGCGTATCAAAAGCACTCTGGGTACCCCCTGATGTTACGGTAAAGGTATCCGTTACATCAGGCTCACCGTCAATCACTACGCTGGCTCCGGCAAAGGTAATGGCCTCGCCGGGGGTGAAATCCTGGGCGGCACCCAGCGCGCCCGAGACGCTGCCGGTGACCGTGTACTGAAGCTGACCGGAACCGCCGGTGGAAAAGCTGATGGTGTAGTCCTCAGTCCCCGGGTAGCTGTTGTCATAGCCCGTGGTGCGCACGACACCGGTGCCCACATTGGCGTTGGGCACTTCAACCTCAAAGGCGCCGTTGCCCGCCGGGGCATTCTGGAATAACTCGGCACCGCTGTCGTTGACCTGAATGCGAATGCCCGAAGCAATGTTGATAAGCCTTGGGCCGCCACTGCCGTTGTAAGTCACCAGCCCACCCGCCTCACTGAAAGCTTCGGTGTTAACCGTATCGCCGGCAAAGATGTATTCGCCGTCAGCGTTGCGGGTATTGGCAATCGACAGCAACGAGTCACGAAGGCCGTCGATTTCAGACGCTATGATTTCGCGATCTTCAGCGCTCAGCAGGGCATCATTGGCGCCGCGCACTGCGAGTTCCCGCACCCGCTGCAGCACCGACTCGGCTCCGGCAATGGCGCTCTCCTCGAACAGCAGGCTGTTGGTGGCCTGGTCGGCATTGCGCTGATAGGCCGCCACCTGGTTGAGCTCGCTGCGCAGGCGGATAATCTCCGCTGCCGCACCCGGATCATCGGATGGGGTCTGAATGCGCTTGCCAGTGGCTACCTGCTCCTGAATTTTGGTCAGGCGCGCCTGGGCCTCCAGAATCGAGTCCAGGCCGCTCTGGTAAATCTGTACGGATGAAATTCGCCCAATCATCGTGACGTCGCCGCAATCAGTGTGTCGAAGACCTCACCCGCTACCGCCACAATTTGTGCGGCAGCCTGATAGGCCTGCTGGAATCGAATCAGGTTGGCCGCCTCTTCATCGAGACTAACGCCCTGAAGGTTGCTCTGGCGCTCTACCGCGCTGCTCAACAGCGTTGCCTCGGTTTCGGCGCTCGCTTTGGCGCGCTGGGTGCGCACCGCCACATCGGTCACCAGGCTGCTGTACATGTCGGTAAAAGAAGTGGTCCCACCCTTGAGCAATGACTGGTCACGCAGCTCAATCATGGCGAGGATATTCTCGTTGTTGCCTGCGGCCTCTCCGTCCTTCGCCGCCGCGATCAGCGCCGGGTCGTCAATCTGCACGTCAATGAGCCGTGCGGCCTGGAACACGGGGTCGATAACAAAGGCATCGCCCTCGTTGGCGCCCGCACCACCGCTGAGCACCAGCGGATCGTAGGTAATTTCAAAGCCATCCACCGTAGCGGGTGAGCCGCCCAGGGTGGTCACGGTATTGGTGGTGAGATTCTGCAGCGTGACACCGCCGGCCGTGTACTCAAGCTTGTAACTGTCACCGGTCAGTTGGGTGACATCGGTGACCGAAAAGGTCACCGCCGCGTTACCGCTGTTGGCTGTACTGTCATTGACCGCGGCGGCCGGCTGAACAACGCCCTCGATTTCGGTGAAGAAGGGTACGCCGTCCACCCCCTGCAGGTCGTCACCGTTTTCCTGAATGGCGTTGAAGGTCTCGGCAAAACCCACCGCCAGCAGGTTCAGTTCGCGTCGCGCCGGTTCGATCAATTCCTCGGCCGCATTCAGCGCTGCGCCCAATTCACCCCCCGACAGAAAATCACTGACATCCGCTGAACCCGCCGTACCGGCTGTCAGCGTGACCCGCAGCGTGCCGCTGAGCTGTGGATCGGTTTGTGTCGCCAGGGATTCTGCATTGGCACCAATCACGAGAGGCTGGCCCCGGCCAATGAAGACATTGAGTGCGCCGTCTTCCTGGGACTGGGTTGTAGTTCGCACCAGGGAACTCAGGCGCGTCACCAGGACATCGCGCTGGTCCAGCAAGTCATTGGGCAAACCCGTGCCCCGAGCCGTCGCGGTGGCAATTTCAGCGTTCAAAGTGGCTATGCCATCGGCCAACTGGTTGATTTCGGCGACCGACGTATCAATTCGGCTGTTGAGTTCTTCGGCTACGGCATCGACACGGCCCACCACGTACTGGAAGCGCTGCACCAGGGTCTCTGCCTCTGACAGCATCACCTGACGTTCCGGGATCGATGTTGGACTGCTGGATACCGCCTCAGCGGCAGCAAAAAAACTGTCCATAGCTTCAGACAGGCTAGTGGAAGGATCGGCCAACACCTCGTCGATCCGACCTGCCGTTGTGGCGAACAACTGGAAGTAATTGCTCGATGCCGTGCGCTGCTGAACATCGGCAGTCAAAAATTGGTTATAAGCGCGATCGACTGAGGTTATCTGGACGCCCGTGCCCAGATAACCGACGCCAATATCCTGTGGTTGGCGGGCACCAAATACCACCGACTGCCGGCTATAGCCCTCGGTGTTGACGTTGGCAATGTTCTGCCCGGTTGTCGATATCGCGCGCTGGAGGGCGGACAGGGCCGACGTTCCAATGCTCAGTGTAGTTGCCATACTTAACCTTTAAGGTCTATCGCAGAGTGACTAGCGGCAGGCATTTCAAAAGCTTTAGCCGCTTCCACTGGTTTTTTGAGCGACATCACGGGAGCCTCTCGTCCAGGGCCCTCGCTGGTGCCGGCGGATTTATTGGGTTTGGCGGTGCCCGCCTCTGTACCAACCGGCACCTGGCCGCGCACCTGCATTTGCTCTACCAGAACACGGGCCAGCCCCACACCCCCCTGCTGCGAAAGCGACAGGGCGGTCTGCTGGTCGGCCATGGACTGATAGGCCTCCATCTGGTCAGAGCCAAACAGATCACTCTTGATAGTCGCCTCGCGCATGGATTTGAGCATCATCTGCAAAAACAGCGACTCAAACTGCTGTGCGACCTCTTCCAGCGCCCCGTTGGGATTGGCCTGGGCCTCCGCTTTCAGGGCTTCGAGCTGACTGAAGTCGGTGTAAACCGCTGCCTCCTGTCCAATCGTGTTCATCAGATGATGATCAGCTGCGCGCTCAGCGCACCCGCCTGTTGCAAGGCCTCGAGAATCGCGATGAGGTCACCGGGGGCGGCGCCCACGCGGTTTACCGCCGTCACAATTTCCTGAAGGCTGACGCCGTCCTGCAGCAGGAACATGCGCACATCTTCCTCTTCGACGTTGACCTCCGACTCGGTGGTCACGACGGTGCGGCCGCGTCGGGCAAAGGGCCCAGGCTGGCTGACCTCCTGACTCTCATCCACGGTGACGGTCAAATTGCCATGGGCCACTGCGGCGGTTTTAACCATGACCTCGGCGCCAATCACAATGGTGCCGCTACGTGCGTTAACAATGACTTTGGCCGGGGCTGCCGCGCGCTCCACCTGAATATTTTCCAGCTCCGCGACGTACGCCACCTTTGCCGCTGGCTCCGCCGGCGCTACCACTCGGATCGACACGGCATCGAGTGCTACCGCGGTGCCCGGTCCCATAAAACCATTGATCGCCGCGGCCATATTGCTGGCGGTGGAAAAATCCGGTGCGTGTAAATTGAACGTAAGCGGACCCGCACCATGCAGCGGCGTCAGTACCTCCCGCTCCACAATGCCACCATTTGGGATCCTGCCCGCCGACTTGGTGTTCACCGAGACCGACGAACCATCGGCACCCTCGGCACCAAAGCCCGCCACGATCAGGGAGCCCTGAGCCACGGCATAGACCTCACCATTGCCCGCTTTCAACTGTGTCATCAGCAACTCACCACCGCGCAGGCTCTTGGCATTACCCAATGAAGAAACCGTGACATCAAGGGTCTGTCCGGGCTTGGCATAGGGCGGCAATGTAGCCGTCACCATCACCGCAGCAACGTTCTTGGTTTGAGGGTTGCTATTGGTGGGAACATTCACGCCGAACTGCTGCAACATCGAACGCGCTGCCTGCAGCGTGAAGGGCGTCTGGGTCACCTGGTCACCCGAGCCATCAAGGCCCACGACCAGACCAAACCCCACCAACTGATTGGTTCGTGCACCCTCCAGCATCGCCAGATCCTTGACCCGCTCTGCCTTGGTGACACTGGCAATCATGAGCAGTATCAGCGTCGCCGCCAGCGCCATGATATTGATCGTTTTATTCATTACGGACCTGCCTGCCTTAGAAAGGGTTCAGGGGGCTGGTAAAGAAACGCGTCAGCCAGCCCGGTGTATTGGCATCCTCAATCACGCCGGTTCCGCCGTAGGAAATTCGGGCGTCAGCCACCAGCGTCGAGGGGATTGTATTGAGGGGCGTGATGTCTTCGGGACGGATAATGCCCCGCAACTGGATAAATTCATCACCCTGGTTGAGCTTGATCCATTTTTCGCCCTGCACTACGAGGTTCCCGTTGGGCAATACACGGGACACCTGCACCGCGATAGCGCCCTGCAGTCGATTGCTTTGGTTACTCGACCCCTGCCCCTGGAAACCGTATTCCGAGGCAATACTCTGGCTCAGGTCGTAGCGGTCTCCGCCGCCGAAATTAAAGGGCTCGCCGAACAGCACCGGCGCATCAACGCCAATCTCGGACCCTTTGCTCAGGTCGGTGTCGGCACTTTTAGCCGCACTGGTGGATTCGAGAAGCACGACACTGACGATATCGCCAATGGATCGGGCCCGGGTGTCCTCAAAGAGCGACAGCCCGCGCTGCTCGTTGTACAGGCTGGCCGGTGTGGTTCCTTCGGTTCGCTCGGGGTACTCAATGGGCTCGATCGGGGCGTAGGCCGGGTGGACTTTTTGTTCCACACCGCCGCAGGCGATCAGGATCGGTGCCAGAGCAAGTAATGTGAAGAGCGTGCGCATCATGTCAGCCTCCTGGCCGGGATCACAGATTCTGTGATACGTACTGAAGCATCTGGTCGGCAGTGGAGATGGCCTTGGAGTTCATCTCATAAGCCCGCTGGGTTTCAATCATGTTGACCAGCTCTTCCACTACGTTGACATTCGAACCCTCGACAAACCCTTGCTGCAAAGTGCCCAGGCCATTGAGGCCCGGATTACCCGGCAGAGGCGCACCGCTGGCGCCGGATTCGAGGTACAGGTTTTCACCCCGGGCCTGAAGGCCCGACGGGTTTACAAAATCGGTCAGCTGAACAATGCCCACCTGAGTCGCCTGGGGTGTACCGGGCTGTTGCACCGACACCGTGCCATCCGGTGCGATGGAAATGCTCAGCGCGTCCTGCGGAATAGTGATGGGCGGCTGAACCTGATAGCCCGCCGCGGTCACCAGCACTCCCTGGTCGTTAATCTGGAAGGAACCGTCCCGGGTAAAGCCCTGACTGCCGTCGGGCATTAGAACCTCGAAGAACCCCCGGCCCTGAATGGCGATATCCAGGGCATTGTCGGTTTGCGCCAGATTGCCCTGGGTAAAGAGTCGCTCGGTAGCGACCACCCGGGAGCCCGTGCCCACCTGCAAACCCGAGGGCAACAACGTGTCCTGGCTCGACTGGGCACCCACCTGGCGAACATTCTGGTACAGCAGGTCCTCAAAAATAACCCGACCGCGTTTAAAGCCGTTGGTGCCCACGTTGGCCAGATTGTTGGAGATCGTCGCCATCTTGGTCTGCTGGGCGTCGAGTCCGGTTTTTGCGATCCACAGTGACTGTGACATGGTCCCTGCTCCTTCTATTCAAGCTTCATGATGCTGGAGCTGGAGGCATCCAACTCTTCAGCCGATTTAATGGTTTGTATGTGCTGCTCAAAAGTCCGGGCGAGCTCGATCATTTCGACCATGGCGCCCACTGAGCTGACGTTGGAAGTTTCCAGGGCACCCACCGCCACACGCACAGTGGCATCGGGTTCCAGCGACTCCATGTTGGGCGCGCGCACCATGCCGTCCAGACCTTTCTCAAGCTGCTCCTCCGGTGGATTGACCAGCATCAGGCGGTCTATTGCCACCACACTCGTGGGCAGCTCACCGAGGGGAACAATGGAAATCGTGCCGTCGCTGCCAATGCTCAGGCTGCTATAAGGCGGCAGCGAAACCGGGCCCCCATTGCCCATCAGGGTCTTGCCGGTGGCGTCCTTGAGGAAGCCGTCGGTATCAACGCGCAGGTCACCCCGGCGACTCAGCGCCAGGGTGCCATCATCAGCCACGACCTGTAGCCAGCCCTCCCCGGTAATCGCAATATCGAGATCACGACCGGTCTGGGTCACGGTACCGGGAGAAAAATCGACCCCCTTGCCGTGGCTCCCGGTTATGACCGCACTGTCCAGCGGGCCTCCGTCGATGTAGAGCGACTCAGCCTGAAACAAATCGGCCTTGAAACCCGTGGTCCCGCTGTTGGCAAGATTGTGGGTGACCACCGCCTGCGCCTGCTGGACCTGTCGGGCTGCGTGGGCCGCCAGATGTGCAATGTTGGACATAACCGGTTACCTGCTACCTAGGTTATTACCGAAGGTTGATCACCGCCTGGGTGACCTGGTCTTCGGTTGAAATGACCTGGGCGTTGGCCTGGAAGTTACGCTGGGCAACAATCAGGTTCACCAGCTCCTGGGTGATCTCTACGTTGGCTTGCTCTACCGCTGACGCCTGGATCACGCCGCGGCCCGCGGTACCGGGCTCACCCACGTTGGCCGATCCCGAGGAAAAGGTTTCGACGTAGTTGGTGTTACCAATAGGCTGCAGCCCGTTGTTGTTTCGGAAATTGGCCAGGGCGACCTGACCAATGGCTCGGGACTGGCCGTTGGTATAACGCGCGAAAGCAATACCCGACTCGTCAAAGTCGAAGGAGATGAGCTGACCTGCGCCAAATCCGTCCTGAACAATCGAACTCACAGCGAAGTCGGTACCAAATTGTGTGGTTTGGGTGTTATCGACATCGAAGGCGAGGTCACCCGCACCCGTACCCAAATCTGCCGAAGCAACCGTAATGCTCAGGGTACCGCCGGTGGCCAGACTGCCGTCGGGGTTAAAGGTCACCGCGGTAGGCCCCGTCGGGGTACCGCCGTCCACGGTGCTGTAAATGTCCCAGGTATTCGCTGCGCTCTTCACATAGTAGAGCTGCAGAACGTGTGAATTACCCAGCTCATCGAAAACCGTCGTCGAGGTGGTGCTGTTGTATGTATTGGGATCAGTCGCGGCAAATGGCGTCACCGTGGGCGGCGCCTCGCGAGAATCGAGGTTACTGATCAGCGTTACGGTGGAAGTCGGATTGGGGTTAACCAACGTCGTGTCAATAAACAGGTCACCAAGCTCACCCGTGATCGCTCCCTCGGACGAGACCTGATATCCCTGCAGGCGACTGCCCTGCTCGTTGGTCAGAAAGCCCTCACGATCAACCCGGAAGGCGCCTGCGCGGGTATATTCCGCCGCACCGTCATTGGACACGACAAAGAAACCGTTCCCGGATATTGCCAGGTCCAGTCCGTTATTGGTGAACTCAAGGTTACCCTGCGAGAACTCGGTGCGGATTTCGGTCAGCTCAACACCCTGACCGGCATTGCCGGAACCACTGCCCAACAGTGAGTTGGCATAGATCTCTGCGAATTGAGTGCGGGAGGCCTTGAAGCCCACGGTGCTCGCGTTCGCAATGTTGTTACTGATGACGTCCAGGTCAGACTGGGCGGCGTTGATGCCAGAGATTGCAGTACTAAATGCCATGGTGATTTCCTCTCGGTGGGTGCTCTAGAAAAATTCTTTAACGTCATTGATGCCAAGGGACTGCCCGTTGGCGAGATTTAAGGTGACGGTGTTACCTGCCCCGATGGCCACAGAGACCACCTGTTCGTGGGCGTAGACCGACGTCGTTTGAGTCTTGCCGTTGCGTGTTACTTCTGCGGAGATACGGTACTGGCCCGGGGGCAAGGGGTTGCCCTCGGCGTCAACGCCGTCCCAGACTACGGGCAGGCTGCCCGAACCCGGCGGTAAATTGCCGGAAAACACCAGCTGGCCCGACATATCCTGAATGTAAAAGCTGCCGCCCGAGGCGTTGTTACCCATATCGACTGAGGCGCTGAGGCGCGCGACGGGGTTGCCGTCTGCGTCAACACCGACGACACCCAGGTTGCTGACGTTGCTGTTTGTTGCCACGCTCCGTCCCACCATCTGCGACGCCTGCAGGGCCTGTTGTCCTGTCAGCGTGTTGTTGAGGCCAGAAAAGCTGTCATTCAATTCCTGAATACCCGATACCTGGGCAAACTGGGCCAGCTGGCTCATGAACGCCAGTTGGTCCATGGGCTCAGTAGGGTCCTGGTTTTCCAGCTGGGCAATCATCAGGGTCAGGAATTCCTCAGACCCCATCTCCTCTACCGAACCTGCCTTGCCCTTGTCAGCCTCACGCGGCGGGTTCAGTGACTCGAAAATGGCTGCGGAATCGCTCGGATTGGTCAGTGCACTCAACGTCATCGTAATGTCCTTACTTACCCAGAGTCAGCGTGCGCAGGGCCAGCTGTTTGGAGGTGTTGATCACCTCAATGGCACTTTGAAATGACCGGGATGCCGACATCATATTGGCCATCTCGGTGGTGATATCGAGGTCTGGCTTGTAGATAAAACCGTTTTCATCGGCCAAAGGGTGCTCGGGCTCAAACTCCTGGCGCGGCTCCCGACCGATTTCCTCGACGCTTTTCACCCGCACCCCCAACTGGTCTGCCTCACCCTCCAGAACCGCCTGGAAAATCGGCGCACGGGCGCGGTAAGCGTCTTCCGGCGTGGACGCCACCGTATTGGCATTGGCCATATTTGATGCAATGGTGTTAATGCGTGTGGTCTGGGCAGACAGTGCCGTACTGGCGATGTTCATACTGTCAAACAGGCTCATACTTATTCTCCCTTGATGGCCGCGCGCAAACCTTTGATGCGCGAGTCGAGCAGATTCAGGCTGGCCTGGTATTTGAGGGCGTTATCCATGAACTCGGCGTGCTCCCGATGGGACTCCACCGTGTTGCCGTTGGGATTCAGGGTAGATGGCTGGCGGTACTTGATGTTGGCGTCCACACCCATCTGATCTTCAAAGCCAGTCATGTGGTTGGCTTGGGTGGCATGTAGACGTGTGGCGTCCTGCGCGCTATTCGCCTGAGCCAGCGCGGCGCGGAAATCGATATCCTGCGCTTTGTAATTCGGTGTTTCCGCATTGGCGATGTTCGCGCTCAGCAGATTCATGCGCTGCGATCGCAGCGCCAGTACCTGTGGCGAAATTCCCAATGCGTTATCTATGCCAGCCATGGTTAGGCCTCCCTGTGTTCACACTGCAACATACAAAAGGCGTGCCAACTTTTAATTGGTATATATTTCAATGCCTTATATCCACCATGTTCGAGGTGACGGGTTTTTGGCGCTATCCAGGCGGCAACGATCCACGGTCAGGCGGCAAGGCTTGCCGCCTGGTAGATTGCCGGTTTCGGACCCATGCTTTCGTCGTCAAGACCCGCCCTTGAGAGCGCGGCATGGGCAGGCCTGAGAACAGCCTTCATTGACCAACGCCAGGGGTGCTGCAACCGCTGTCAAAAAAAGTTGGCACTCCAATTGCATTACTCCAGTAAACCGCAAGAAAAGAGGTGGGACATGTCAAAACATTGGCGAAGCGGCCTGATCGGCGCGCTGGCGCTGTCAGCCATCGCACTGCAGGCAAAGGGCGACTCACACTCGCTATCCGACATCGCCGGCACCGCCGCCATGGCAATGCAAGCGGGGGCCCGTGCCCAAGGTTACGAAGGTATCGATGTTCAGGTACGGCCGCTGGACGCGCGGCTTGCCCTGGCCCGCTGCTCTGCTCCACTCACGACCTTGCCCGTAAGCAGTTCCCGCGCACTGGGTGCAGTGAGCGTGGGAGTTCGGTGTGCCGGTGCCGAACCCTGGACGCTTTATGTCCGGGGTGAAGTCTCCGCGACCCAGCTGCTTCCGGTTCTCAGCAGTACGCTACAACGCGGCGACCTTTTGGTAAAAAACGACATCGTCCTCGAAAATAGGCGTATTACGCAGGATTTTGGGGGTATCATCACGAAAACTGAAGATTTGATTGGTATGGAAGCACGGCGCAACCTGAACGCGGGCACGCCCCTGCGCTTCGCGGATTTATTGAGCCCTGTGCTGGTTGAGCGAGGCCAGACCGTGAGCATCATCAGTGGTGGTGGCGCCCTGCGGGTCAGTATGCAAGGCAAGGCTCTGGGCAGCGGCAGCGCGGGTGATCGGGTACTGGTCGCCAACCTCACATCGGGAACCCGGATAGAGGGTGTGGTAGCCCCCGACGGTTCCGTCGTGGTCCAGTAGCCAGAGGAGCAGGCAGATCATGAGAAAATCCCATAAAATCCTAAAGTTCCTAGATAAGCGGCCGCTTATTGGGGTGAGAAAAATCCCTCGATGTGCCTATGGCACCGTGGAGTGAGTGATGGCACCAATTGACATATCGGGCGCAGGCAACCCTAACCGGGTTGACGCCGAGCGCCGAACAGGCACCGCCCGTGCCGATGACAACCGCTCGCCGGTTTCGGAGTCGGCTGCGAAAGTGCTGGGCGATGACCGGGTAGAACTGACCGATACAGCGACAAGACTCAGCGCACTGGCGGACGACGTGCGCGCTGCCAGTGGCGTCGACATCGACAAGGTCGACGCCATTCGCCAGCGCATCGCCGATGGTGACTACGAAATTGACGCAGGCCAAATCGCTGACGCACTGATTCGTCAGGAACAGGAGCTGGTGTAATGCGGGGGGCCGCTCAGGAAACGATGGCGCCGGAGCTGGACACCCTGGCCCGGGAAGCAGAGGCACTGGCCCGCGTGCTGCACGCCCTTGAGGAAGAGCACAACGCGCTGGTCAGCAGCGATGCACAGCGTCTGGAATCAGCCATTGCCGACAAAAACTCAGCCCTCGACGGTTACATGAGCGCCAAATCGGCACGGGAAGCCAAAGGGCTGGACCAAAACCTGCACGGCAAAGTTGCCCAACACCCAGCCTTGAGTGCGGGTCAGCGGGTCACCGGGCTGGAGCTGGCCTCTGCCATCCGCACCGCGGGGGAGAGCTGCAAAGCGCTGAACCACCGCAACGGCATGCTGATTTCAGCCCTGCGCGACCGTACCCAGCAAGCCATCAGCATCGTCAGGGGTAATGAGTGTGGCGTGACGCTGTACGGCTCACAGGGGAATGCCAGTCAGGAAGGCGGAAGCCGGGTACTGGGCACGGCCTGAAGGCTAAAAACCGCGCTTTACCTATCGAGAACGATGGTTCTGGACCACAAATCTCCGCGTGCCTGCTGCTTCAGGGACGCCAACAAGCTGAGTAACTGCTCGGGTCCCTCGCCCTCAGGGTCGATGCGGATGGCATAAACCCATCCATCACCCTCCCCCATTGGAGCCGCAAGCCCACCTCAGTTGTCCTGGGCGATAAGCTCGAAGCGCGGCCGCGACTCACCGCCAACCTCCACCCACTCCAAAAACATGCTCAGGGGACGGATCCATAAAGCCCCCTCGCCATAGAGTGGTCGGTAGACCACGTGATACTCCTCGGTTTCCGAATGGCGCGCGACACCCAGCACCTGATACTCGGGGCCCTTGTAATGGCGATAGCGCCCCGGGCGGATGGCGTCAGGGTCTGGCGCCGCCTCCCCCGTCATGTTTCAAGCCCGCCAAACGCCTGCAAAAGCGCAGGCCAGAGCTCGCCAATCGTCTCGCTCATCAATAGGAAGTCGGCATCACGGCGCGCCAGGGCGTCTTCATTGAGGTCATCGTGGGCCGCGGTCAGTTCTTCGGCAAACTTGAGCCGCCGAATGACCAAATCAGCGCCGAGAACAAATTCCAGTCGGCCCTGCCAGGCCAGTGCAAGACGCTGCACGTGCTTGCCCGACTCGATATGGGCCCGAATTTCGTCGCAGTCGAGCAGCATGCTGCGAGCACGGACGATTCCACCCTCTTCCCCCGGCTCAACAAAGTCGGCCTCGGTGCCCAGTTGCAGACCTTCAGGTAACTGGTCATGGAGCAGCCATTCAGACATGACAACCGCGGGGTTTTTCCGGGTAACGGGCAGTTCCGCAGGCAAACTGCCCAGCGCCTCCCGCAGCGCCGACAGCAAGTCTTCAGCCCGGGGAGCGCTGGCATGATTCACCCACAGCCAGCCCTCCCGCTCGGCGAGCAGGGCTTCAACATCCCGGGCGCGGGTAAAAGCTCGGGGCATAAGATCCTGGGTAACCTCGTCGGTTAGCTGCATGCGCTCCTTTCGGTGCACCTTACGTGACTCTGCGGCCTGAATCTGCGCGATGCGATTCCCCACCTCATCGCGAATTACGGATGGCGGCAGGAGTTTTTCCTCGCGCTTCATGCGCAGCAGCCACCAGGGCCCGGCCGCATGGACCAGCGCTTCAGCCTGATCATCCAGGGCACCCACCCAGCCACTGCTCAGGGGCTGGGCAGGGCGGCAAGGAGCAAAGGGTCGAGCGCCAAGACGCTGGGACAACGCCTCGGCGTCCAATCCAAGGCGCTCAGGGAGCCGATAGGCGCGCAAATTCTTAAACCACATGGTCATATCCAACAAGTTCGGCGGGAAACGGGACCCGGAGCGAGCGCACCCGGCCCCGGCGACACGCAGTCTAGCGTGAACTTGGCGCGTAGGGGGCGCTTCAGGAGTAAATTGTTATCGCCACGTCCCCACAATGGCAGAACAAGCCGCCATAATAGGGTCAGCACACTCACGCAACGGCCAAGCCAGCACCCCGAGGAAACCCATGAAATTCCTGCATACCATGATCCGCGCCACTCACCTCGACGACACCCTGGACTTTTTCTGCAACAAGCTCGGACTGGTAGAAGTCAATCGCTACGACAGCGAGGCGGGACGCTTCACCCTCGTCTTCCTCGCTGCACCCCAGGATGTGGAACGCGCCCGAGACGAGCAGGCACCTTTGGTGGAGATTACCCACAACTGGGACCCGGAGTCCTATGATGGGGGCCGCAACTTCGGACATCTCGCCTATCGGGTCGACGATATCTACGCCACCTGCGCTCACCTGGTGGACAACGGCGTCACCATCAATCGCCCGCCTCGCGACGGGCGAATGGCCTTTATCCGCTCGCCCGATGGCATCTCAATTGAACTGCTGCAGTCCGGCGAGGCGCTGCCCGCTGCGGAACCCTGGGTATCCATGGAGAACACCGGCGCCTGGTAGGCCCGGGCGGCGCGGCGATCTTCAAAGGACGGGTGCCGCTTCAAGCACCCAGGAAATCGAGCATCCAGCGCGCCACACGTACGCCCTGATGCTCCATCGCATCGAGACTCGCCATCCCCTCAGCGACCCGTTCATCGCCAATCATTTCCCGACGAAAGGTCATGATTTCTCGCGAGTACTCGGGTATGAACTCCGGGTGTCCCTGAAAAGTTAGTATGTGCTCACCAATCCGGAAACCCGCAATATCACAGTGGTCGTTGCGCGCAATAATGCGGGCGCCCTCGGGGGCCAACATGACCTGGTCCTGATGGGAAGCCAACAGTTGCAGGTCACCCCCTTCACCATCAGCCAACAGCTGCGGATCGGATACCGCATACACCTGCACGCCACAGCCCCAACCATTGGCCGACTTGTCGACCAGGCCGCCCAGGGCTCTTGCCACCAACTGATGCCCGAAACAGATGCCCACCATCTTGCACTTGGCAAGGTGGGCGTGGCGCACGAAGTCCTCAAGTGCACGAATCCAGGGTTTATCGTCGTAAACACTGCTCTTGCTCCCGGTTATGATGTAACCGTCAACGGCAGCAATATCATCGGGCAGCTCTCCGGACTCCACATCCCAGGTACGGAAGTCCAACGCCGGATTGACCTGACGTAACAAGGCCTCGAACATATCGGGATATTCACCAAAGGTGCCCACCCACTCCGGGCGAACCGTATCGGTCTTTAAAATGCCTATGGTCATCTCAGGCCACAACCTCTCTGGGCGAATTTGATGGTGTTTCAAGGACCCGCCAGTGTACCTGAACCCGGGATTCTGGTCGCAACCCTCCATTAAGCAGCGCCTGAGCAGATGGACCCAATCGGCCTGAAATAGATAACACCCCGGTACACACCTGAAGCGCGGCAACCGCTACACTTGGGAGAAACGTCAAGCGGCCCGGTTCTCGGCGGCAGTGTGCGTCTTATCGCGACACTGCCCTGCCGGCCAGCATGATTGAACCCCTGTGAGGTCTGAATGATTCAACGCCACCTAAAAGCCTGGGCGATCATAAGCTGCCTGTTCGGCGCAGCGCAGGCCGCGGGCGCGGCGGAGGGTTACATCGGTAGCTCAGCCTGCGCGGGCTGCCATGAACAGTCGTATTCGGATTGGCTCGGTTCCCATCACGATCTGGCCATGCAACCGGTCTCTCCTGAAACCGTATTGGGCGACTTTAATGACGCCACCTTTGACTACGCCGGTATCACATCGACATTTTACAAGCGGGACAATGGCTTCTGGGTGCGCACGGACAACGCAAAGGGGCAGCTTGAAGACTTCCCGGTGGCCTGGGTCTTTGGTGTTTATCCCTTACAGCAGTACCTGCTACCCACGGGGGACGGCAAACTTCAGGCGCTGACCATCGCCTGGGATGCCCGACCCCAGTCCGAAGGGGGCCAGCGTTGGTACCACCTGTACCCTGATGACGCCATCACCGCTGGCGACCCCCTGCACTGGACTGGACCGTACCAGAACTGGAACACCCGCTGCGCCGAATGCCACAGTACAAACGTTAAAAAGAACTATAGCGCCAGCCAGCACAGCTTTGACACTCAGTGGGATGAGGACGACGTGGGCTGTGAGGCCTGTCATGGCCCTGGCGCACAGCATGCCGAACTGGCCGAACAGAAGGTCTTGGCCGGCGCCGCCCACAGCGGTTTTGAAATGTCTCTCGCGGCACGGGGGCAATGGGCCTGGCCCGAGGGCGCAAGCATCGCAAGGCGCACTGAACCGGCTCCGGACAATACACAAATCGACAATTGTGCCCGCTGCCATGCCCGGCGCAGCACCCTGGGGGATTACCACTACGGGGCCGATTTACTCGATACCCACCGCCTCGCACTGATCGAAAGCCCACTGTACTGGCCCGATGGGCAGATCCGCGATGAGGTCTATGTGTATGGCTCGTTTATCCAGAGCAAGATGCATCAGGCCGGTGTGGCCTGCAGCAACTGCCATAACCCCCACAGCAATGCGCTGATCGCCGAGGGCAATGCCGTCTGCGGCCAGTGCCATCTGGCGTCCACCTATGACACGACCTCGCACCACCACCATGCCGGCAATAGCGCAGGTGGCCAGTGCGTGGAGTGCCATATGCCCGATCAGGTCTACATGGGCGTCGACGCACGGCGGGACCACAGTATGCGCATCCCACGCCCGGATCTTTCGCTGATGACCGGTAGTCCCAATGCCTGCACGCAATGCCACGACGACAAATCGGACAGCTGGGCGGTGGACGCCCTGCGGGATTGGGGAGTCCGCCTTGACAGCCCCCAGCGCCACCCGGCCGTCGCAATACATCGGGCCGAGGCTCAGGATATCCGCAGCCTGCCCTCACTGAAGGCGATTATTGACGATACCAGCAACACCCCACTGCTTCGGGCGTCGGCCCTGGAGCGCTACGGCGATTTCGCTCCCCCAGACCTCTCCCAGACCGCCGGCATGTTGCTCGGTTCCCGGGACAACCTGGTGCGCAGCAGCGCAGTGAGAGCCAGTGCAGCGCTACCACCCCAGCAGCGCTACCTCATGCTGCGCACCCTGGTCGATGACCCCGTGTTGAGTGTGCGCATGGTGGTTGCCGAGCAACTCGCAGACGCTCCATTGCAGGAGCTCAGGCCTCAGGACCTACCCCCGCTGCTGGCGCTTTTTAAAGAGTACGAGGACGTGCTGGGTGAGCACGCCGACATGCCCTCTGTGCAATTGCAGTTGGCGAACTACTGGCTGGCTCGGGGCGACGTGAAACGGGCCGAAACCGCGCTTCAGGAAGCACTTGTACTGAACCCCCAGTTTGAAGCTGCCCTGATTAACCTCGCCGACGTTCTGCGGGCCCAAGGGCGCGATGACGAAGCCCGGGCGCTGCTGACAGCGGGCATTTCGCAATCACCGGCACCTGGCACACTGCACCACTCACTGGGGTTACTGGAATTTCGTGCCGGCAATGTCGATGCCGCCGTGGCGCAATTGGGCAGGGCTGCGGCGTTGGAAACCGAAGGTTCCCGACACCGCTATGTCTATGCCATTGCACTCCATGACACGGGCAAACCCGCCGAAGGGTTCGCCCTGCTGGAACAGCTCAACCAGGATCGCCCGGGCAACCCCGAGGTGCTCTCGGCGCTGATCACTTATGCAGGGGAGTTGGGTGACCCCGCCAAGCAGGGTCGCTACCGCGGACAACTCCAGGGCGTCGCCCAGGCGGCCGGGCTGCGCTAATCCAGCTAGTTTTTCCGGAATCGCAAGTCCACTGACACCGGGATCACGCTTGCAATGGCGTCCAGGCCGGCGAGTTTACGCAGTGTGTTGACGCCCTCCCCCAGTCCAAAGTCGGCAGCGGAAATCAGTATAGGCTGTAAGGTGGTCACCCATGCCCGGTCCCCCACTGCAAGCACACGAATATGCGCCTCTACTTCAGCCTCGACGCCATGAAGGGTTAATTTGAACGGCTTTACCATCTGCAGCGGCGCGCCCGAGTCCAGCTGCGCCAGCTCCTCCGCAAAAAGTTGAGTGCTCACCGTCGCCGTGGGGTACTGCGCCACCTCGAAAAACAGATCGCGCATGCGTTCGTTACGGATTTCAACCTGTGTCTGCACCGTGCTCAGGTCGATACTGACCCGCAGCTCACCCTTCTTGTTAACACTGCCCGTTACACCCGAGAACGTATTGTGCTCGGCGATGGCGTTGTTCTTGATTGAGACGTAGCTCACCCTCGATGCGCGACTGACCTCCCAATCTGCCAGCGCCGGGAAGGGTGTAACAAGCGTGGCCGATAACAGCAGTGCGGCAATGCCTATTCGAATTCGCATCAACATGGCATCAAGCTCCTTATAGCGTTGCTCTATGGTGATTCAAACGCCATGGTGATTCAAACGCCGACGTCCGCCAAGTCACCCTTGGACTCAAGCCAGGCCTTCCTGTCCCCGGCGCGTTTTTTGGCCAGCAGCATGTCAAAAGTGCTGTGGGTATCGTCATCGGCGTCCAGCACCAATTGCACCAGCCGGCGGGTATCGGGATCCATGGTGGTCTCGCGCAATTGCGAGGGGTTCATTTCGCCCAAACCTTTAAAACGCTGCACATTGGGTTTGGCCCGTTTATTCTCCGCGGCCAGACGCTCGAGAATGCCATTGCGTTCAGCATCATCGAGGGCGTAATAGACCTCTTTGCCGACATCGATGCGGTATAGCGGGGGCATGGCCACAAAAACGTGCCCGGCGCGAACCAGGGGCTGGAAGTGACGTAAAAACAGGGCGCAAATCAAGGTCGCGATATGCAGCCCATCGGAGTCAGCATCAGCGAGGATGCAGATCTTGTGATAGCGCAAACCGGTCAGGTCGTCGCTCGCGGGGTCAATCCCCAGCGCCACTGATATATTGTGAACCTCCGCCGAAGCCAGTATTTCCTGAGCATCGACCTCCCAGGTATTCAGTATTTTTCCCCGCAGGGGCAGTATGGCCTGGAACTCACGGGTCCTCGCCTGCTTGGCTGACCCCCCTGCAGAGTCACCCTCAACAAGAAACAACTCACCCTGCGCCGGATCCTCAGAGGTGCAATCAGCAAGCTTGCCCGGCAGCGCCGGACCCGAAGCCACCTTTTTACGCACCACTTTTTTGGCAGACCGAAGTCGGGCCTGGGCCCTGTTGATGCACAGCTCAGCCAGTAACTCGGCCTCATGGGTATGCTGGTTTAGCCACAGGCTGAATGCATCCTTGGCCACACCCGACACAAAGCCAGCTGCCTCCCTTGAGGACAGGCGCTCCTTCGTCTGCCCGGAAAACTGCGGGTCCTGAAGCTTTGATGACAGCACAAAGCAGCAGCGATCCCAGACATCTTCTGCCGTCAGCTTCACGCCCCGGGGTAGCAGGTTACGCAATTCACAGAACTCACGGAGCGCTTCCAGTAACCCTGATCGCAGACCGTTGACATGGGTGCCGCCCTGCGCCGTTGGAATTAGATTGACATAAGACTCGGCGACCACGTCGCCATCCTCAGGCAACCATTGGATCGCCCAGTCAACCGCCTCTGTCTCACCGGAAAAGTGATAGGTGAAGGGCTTCTCCGGTATGACGGGAAAATC
>JAKMEU010000046.1 GCA_022425845.1 Luminiphilus sp.
GGGTGAGCATCCCAAAATTGCAGAGTCTGCGGTGGTGGGCTTTCCTCATACCATCAAAGGACAGGGGATTTATGCCTATGTCACTCCGATGGCGGGGGTGGAGCCTGACGGTGACCTCAGGCAGGAGCTCATTGCGCTGTGCGTACGGGAAATCGGCCCCATTGCCAAGCCCGACATCATTCAGTGGGCACCGGGATTACCCAAGACCCGTTCGGGAAAGATTATGCGACGCATACTGAGGAAAATAGCGGAGCAGGACTTTGATAACCTGGGGGATATTTCTACCCTGGCTGATCCCGATGTGGTTGAGGACCTGGTGACCCATCGCGAGATTCAGGGAAAAGAGCGTGGCTGATTGCCGGGTCCCGGTTAGGCGAACTCATTAATTCCCAGGAGCAAAAAAAAAACCGCGAAAATCGCGGTTTTTTTATTCCTCACTGACAGCATCACTCGCCAGAAAGATCCTCTGCCTCTTCGGCATCAGAACCGGCATCGCCCTCTTCCGCCGCGACTTCCTTGATCGACAGCTTGATACGACCCCGCTGATCAACGTCCAGAACCTTGACGCGCACAGTCTCGCCTTCGGTCAGGTAATCGGTCACGTTCTCTACCCGCTCCTCAGCAATCTGGGAGATGTGAACCAGGCCGTCCTTACCGGGCAGGATGGTGACAAACGCTCCGAAGTCCACGATTCGCGCTACGGTGCCCTCGTAGATTTCACCCACCTCCGCTTCAGCGGTAATGGCCATAATCATATTCACGGCATGGTCCCTGGACTCTTTGGTCACGCCAAACACCTTGACCGTTCCATCGTCTTCAATGTCTACCGTGGCACCGGACTCCTCGGTTATCGAACGGATCGTTGCACCGCCTTTGCCGATAATGTCGCGGATCTTATCTGAATCCACTTTGAGTTGGACCATGCTGGGCGCGTTCTCCGAAACAATGTCGCGCGGTCCGTCCAGTACCGAATTCATCTGGCCGAGGATGTGCAACCGTGCCTGCATGGCCTGCTCAAGGGCAATCTCCATGATCTGCTCGTTGATTCCCTCGATCTTGATATCCATCTGCAGGGCGGTGATACCACCCGCCGTACCGGCGACCTTGAAATCCATATCCCCGAGATGATCCTCATCGCCCAGAATATCGGTCAGGACGGCAAACTGGTTGCCCTCTTTGACCAGACCCATGGCAATACCGGCAACAGGTGCCTTGACCGGCACGCCCGCAGCCATCAGTGCGAGCGATCCAACACAGACTGAAGCCATTGAACTTGAGCCATTGGATTCAGTGATCTCTGACACCACTCGAACGGTGTAAGGGAACTCCTCCTCGGTGGGAAGCGTCGCTGCCAGTCCGCGACGTGCAAGGCGTCCATGACCGATCTCGCGGCGACTTGTAAAACCAATACGCCCTGCTTCGCCCACCGAGTACGGCGGGAAATTGTAGTGCAGCATAAAGGGATCGCGACGCTCACCCTCCAGCGCATCAATGATTTGGGCATCCCGACTCGAACCGAGGGTGACAGCGCCAATGGCCTGGGTCTCACCGCGGGTGAACAGCGCTGAACCATGCGCCTTGTTGAGGACGTCGACCTCACAAACGATGGGGCGCACGGTTCGGCCATCGCGACCGTCGATACGGGGTTCACCGCTGATGATGCGCTGGCGCACAATATTCTTTTCAAGCGCCTTGAACTGATCCTTCACCTCATCCGAAGACGGCCCACCTTCCACAGCGATAGCTGCGATGGCTGCATCACGAATCTCGCCCACGCGCTCGTAGCGAGCGGCTTTCTCGGTAATTCGATAGGCTTCACCCAAGCCCGCCTTGGCCTCGGCCTCAACGGCCGCTTTCAAGGCTTCGTCAACGGGCGCAGCGGACCACTCCCAGCGTGGCTTACCGGCTTCTTCAACCAACTCACCAATCGCCTTGATCACAGTCTGCATTTCCTGATGCGCGAACAGAACAGCGCCCAGCATTTGGTCTTCTGTCAGTTCCTTTGCTTCGGATTCCACCATCAGCACTGCTTCAGAGGTCCCCGCAACCACCATGTCCAGCTCACTGTTTTTCAGTGCGCTGTAGCTGGGGTTCAACAGGTAGCCCTCTGACGCGGTGAAGCCAACACGTGCCCCACCAATCGGACCGTTGAATGGGCAGCCGGAAATAGCCAGCGCTGCCGAGGTACCGATCATCGCGGGGATATCCGGATCGGTTTCCTTGTCCGCTGACATCACCGTGCACACCACCTGAACTTCATTCATGAAGCCGTCGGGAAACAGGGGACGAATCGGACGGTCAATCAATCTCGAGGTCAGTGTTTCCTTTTCGCTGGGTCGCGCCTCGCGCTTGAAAAAACCGCCGGGGATTTTACCCACTGAGTAGGTCTTTTCGATGTAGTGGACCGAGAGAGGGAAAAAATCCTGCCCAGCGCGCATATCCCGTGCTGCCACCACCGTGCAAAGCACACTGGTATTTCCCATGGTCACCATGACGGCGCCACTCGCTTGCCGCGCAATGCGACCCGTCTCCAGGGTGATCTCATGGTCACCGTACTGGAATGTTTTTCTGACTACGTTCACTCACTTTCTCCAATAACAAATAAAGAGGCCGGCTGCTGCCGGCCCGGGAAATGGTCTCTACCGTCGCAGACCGAGACGCTTAATCAATTCTGCATAGCGTGACGTGTCTTTGCTCTTGAGGTAATCCAGCAATTTTCGACGCTGGTTGACCATACGAATCAGGCCACGACGGGAATGATGATCCTGCGCGTGATCCTTGAAATGAGACTGCAATTGCTCAATGTTTGCGGTCAGAAGTGCGACCTGCACTTCCGGGGAACCCGTATCGGTTTCAGACTGTTGATAGTCTTTAACAATTTGGGCTTTGGTGGCTGCATCTAGCGCCATGGTTACGTTCTCCAACCTGCTTGTAAGATCGGGCGCTGTCCGTGCAGGTTTACAGACAGGTCCGGGATTAACTCGCTTGGTCCTATAACATCAGGAAAGATTCACAAGCCTACGGGGTGCTACGCGCCCATCGTCGAGCATTTCGCCGATACCGAGGAAACCGCCCCCCGCTGCGTAGACGCGCACCATACCACTTCGCGGCGCATTTGGCACCAGCACAGGCTGCCCCCTGCGCAGGTAAAAAGTCGAGGATTCACCGAGGCTTACGGCATCCAGGTCCTGTAATGGCTTATCCATGAGCGCTAAATGGGCATCGAGGGCCGGCATGCCAACAGCCGCCGCTGCTTCCAGTGTGGGTAGGGAAACCGCATCTGCCAGCACGAAGGGGCCAGCCTGGGTCCGTCTCAACCGCATGACATGAGCCGGCAAATCCAGACAGTCACCGACCGCAGCAGCCAGACTTCGGATATAGGTGCCCTTTGAGCAGTGCACGGACACGTCAATCTGGGCGACCTGACCCGGCCGGAATCCCAGACACTGAAAATCGTAAAGGGTCACCCGGCGTGCACTCCGCTCCACTTCAATGCCCTGGCGGGCCAGCTTATAAAGCGGCTGCCCATTGCGTTTGATGGCGGAGTACATGGGGGGCACTTGCTCAATGTCACCAACAAAAGATTCCACCGCAGCAATTACAGCCGCTTCTGTCAGCCTGGAAGCGTCTGATGTGGCGACGATTTCACCTTCAGAATCCAGCGTGTCAGTTCCCACGCCAAGCTGGAACGTGGCGGTATATGCCTTGTCAGCATCCAGCATAAACTGGGAAAACTTTGTCGCCTCGCCAAAGCACAGGGGCAATACGCCGGTTGCCAGCGGGTCAAGACTGCCAGTATGGCCCGCTTTGGCAGCATCGAATAGGCGTTTACAGCGCTGCAGGGCCGCGTTGGAACTGATGCCTTCAGGCTTATCCAATACCAGAATGCCATCAATGGACCTGCCACGACGCCGGCGGGCCATGCTCAGTCGTCCTCGGGTGCTGTCTGCTCGTCAGACGACTGGGTATCAGCAGCCCTGACAGTTCGAATCAAGGCTTCCATATGGCGCCCGCGACCCACACTTTCATCAAAACAAAAGCGCAGCTTGGGCACAGTACGCAGGGTGGCAGTGCGAGCGATTTCGGATCGCAGGAACCCGCTGGCGCGATCCAGCACCGCCGCGGTCGCCGCCGCTGACTCGGCGTCGTCGACGCCCATCTGGGTGAAGTAGACCTTCGCGTGGGCCAAGTCGCGACTGACGTCCACGCCTGTCACGCTCACCATCTTGAGTCGCGGATCGCTCAGGGTGGACTGCAGCAACCTGGCCAGTTCCTGCTGCAGAAAATCCCCTATGCGCTGGGTGCGCGTGTAATCCTTAGCCACAGGTCATCAAAGGGAGCGCGCGATCTCATTGACATCAAAGACCTCGATGAGGTCACCCACCTTGACGTCGGTGTAGTTCTTGACACCTATCCCGCACTCCATGCCATTGCGCACTTCGTTGGCATCGTCTTTAAAACGCCGGAGCGACTCAAGCTCGCCCTCATAGACAACGATATTGTCCCGAAGTACCCGGATGGGCTTGGCACGGTAGACCGTACCCTCCGTCACCATGCACCCGGCAATCTGGCCGAATTTGGGCGACCTGAAGACGTCGCGCACCTCGGCGATACCAATAATTTCCTCGCGCAGCTCCGGCGATAGCAAACCGGTCAGTGCCGCCTTAACATCATCGATTAAATCGTAGATAACGTTGTAATAGCGCACTTCAACGCTTTCCTGCTCCGCCACCCGACGGGCCCCTGTATCGGCGCGAACGTTGAAGCCAAAGATAATCGCCTCTGAGGTCAGCGCCAGACTCACGTCGGATTCGGTCAAGCCGCCGACCCCTCCTGACACCACGTTGACCTTGACCTCGTCGTTACCCAGGTCAGCCAAAGCGCCCTGGATAGCCTCCAGGGAACCACGCACATCGGCCTTGATGACGAGATTCAATACCTGCCGCTCGCCCGCCGTCATCGACTCAAACATATTGTCGAGCTTGGCTGCCTGCTGGCGCGCCAGTCGATTTGAACGCAGTTTTTCAGATCGGAAGTCAGCGATTTCACGCGCCCGCTTCTCGCTTTCCACAACGACGAATGAGTCACCCGCATCGGGTGTACCGTTCAGGCCCAGTATCTCAACTGGAATACTGGGGCCCGCGTCGTCAATGGGTTGCGCGGACTCATCGAGCATGGCGCGCACACGACCATATTGCAGGCCGGCAAGGACAATATCTCCCTGACGCAGGGTTCCCTGCTGGACCAGCAAGGAGGCCACAGAGCCACGGCCCTTATCGAGACGGGATTCGATCACAATTCCCTGCCCGGGGGTATCTGAGGGCGCCTGCAATTCCAGCAGTTCAGATTGCAGTAGCAGCGCATCCAGCAGCGCGTCAATGCCCTGACCTGTTTGGGCTGAAACCTCGATGAATTGGGTATCGCCGCCCCAGTCTTCAGGGATCACGTCTTTAGCGGCCAACTCGTTTTTTACGCGATCGGGATCAGCCGCTTCCTTATCAATTTTATTGACCGCGACCACCAGAGGTACTTCGGCAGCCCGAGCATGCTGAATAGCCTCTTCGGTCTGGGGCATCACGCCGTCATCGGCGGCAACAACAAGAATAACGATGTCCGTAGAGCGTGCACCCCGGGCGCGCATGGAGGTAAATGCGGCGTGCCCCGGCGTATCGAGGAAGGTAATCATGCCCTGGTCTGTTTCCACGTGATAGGCACCGATGTGCTGGGTGATGCCACCCGCCTCACCGCTGGCAACTTTAGACTTGCGGATATAATCCAGAAGCGAGGTCTTGCCGTGGTCCACGTGCCCCATCACGGTAACCACCGGCGCGCGCGGCACCATGGTGCCTTCCTGACTGGCGATGGTTTCCTCCAGCTGTTCCTCCAGCTGGTCATCGCTGACCAATTTAACCGCGTGGCCCAATTCTTCCACTACCAGGGATGCCGTATCCTGGTCGATCATCTGGTTGATGGTGGCCATGACGCCCAACTTCATCAACTCCTTGATGACCACGCCAGCCTTGACAGCCATCTGCTGCGAAAGCTCACCTACCGATATGTTTTCGGGCAGGTTAACTTCGTATGTAATTTTCTCGGTAGGCTGCTCAAACCCATGTTTGGTGTGTTCCTCGTGGGTTTTCTTCCTGCGACTACCGCGCCTGCGGCCAATACCCGCTTCAGCCGCTTCAATGTCACTCAGGGACAGGTTATGACCGCGCTGCTTACCGCGAGCACCCGGTATTGAGCTTCTATCCAGACGACCCCGACTGGGCCGCTTGCGATCGTTGTCGTCCCGAGGTGCTCTCGCCGCCGGCGCCTCATGCAGGCGCTTGGGTTTCCGCTCGCTGTCTGAATCGGGGCCCGCAGCAGCTTGCCTGACGGCATCGGCCTGCCGAGTCTTCGCCTCGGCAGCCTTGCGTGCCTCCTCGGTCCTGCGCTCTTCAGCAGCCGCTTCGAGAGCCTTCTGACGCTGCTCCTCTTCGGCCTTTCTACGCGCCGCTGCTCGCTGCCGCAACACCTCAGGATCGAGATCTGCAGTGTCTTCATCGAGGGCCGGTTCAACCCCCTGGACATCGGCTGCCTCTTCAGCGCCGGCAACCTCTGCAGTCGGCTCGACGCCCTCCACAACCGGTGCACCCAGCTCGGCCTGCGCGCCTGAGTCTGCCGTTGACTGGGCTTCCATCGCTGCGGTCGCCGCTGCCTCGTCAGTCACACCCGAATCTGAAAGCTCAGAAGACGCCCCGGTGTCATCAAGTTCTTCGCGTTTGACGTACGTTCGCTTCTTGCGAACTTCCACGTTAACGGTGCGCTTGCCACTGCCACCCGTTCTCAGCGTGCTGAGCTGCTTTCGCTTCAGGGTTATTTTTCGCGGCGCATCATTGCTCTCACCATGGCTCTTTTTCAGGAAGGCCAGCAGCGTCTGCTTGTCCTCTTCCGACACCTGCTCTTCCGCAGCGGCATGGGGTAACCCCGCATCCTTCATCTGCGATAGCAAGCGCTCAACGGAGGCACCCACCGTCTCGGCTAATTGTTCTACTGTCTGTGCCATTTGTTACTCCTGATCCGTCGGACTTGGTTGGTTGGGGTAAACAGCCCGATGGAACTCAGGCCTCTTCCTCCGCAAACCAAGGTGCTCTGGCGGTCATAATCAGCTCGCCCGCCCGCTCTTCGGTCATATCGTCAATATCCATCAAGTCATCGACGCCCTGCTCGGCCAGGTCCTCCATCGTGACAATGTTCCGACTGGCCAGCACAAACGCAAGATGCCGGTCCATTCCCTCCATTGTCAGAAGGTCCTCTGCAGGTTCCACATCTAGCTTTTCTTCAGAGGCAATGGCCATCGTCAGAAGCGCATCCTTTGCCCGGGCGCGCAGCTCCTCAGAGATTTCCTCATCAAAACCTTCAATACCCATCATTTCCTCAAGGGGCACGTACGCCACTTCTTCAAGCGTGGTGAAACCCTCTTCTACCAGGACAACAGCAACATCCTCATCGACATCGAGCGCATTCATAAACGTTTCGATGATCTCAACAGCCTCTGCTTCCTGACGCTCAACAGCCTCGTCCGTACTCATCACGTTGATGGTCCAGCCTGTCAGGTCCGAAGCCAGCCGAACATTCTGACCCCCGCGACCTATTGCCTGGGCAAGGTTGTCTTCCGCAACAGCGACTTCCATCGTATCGCTGTCTTCGTCCACCACGATCGACTCGACTTCCGCTGGGGACATCGCATTGATCACCAACTGCGCGGGGTTGTCATCCCAAAGGATGATATCCACCCGCTCGTTATCCAGTTCGTTTGACACGGCCTGTACGCGCGATCCGCGCATACCCACACAGGCGCCGACAGGATCAATCCTCTGGTCGCCGGTCTTGACCGCAATTTTCGCTCGTGAGCCGGGATCTCGCGCGGCGGCTCGTATTTGAATCACCCCTTCTGAAATTTCCGGCACCTCGATTTTGAAGAGCTCAGTCAACATTTCTTTGCAGGACCGTGAAAGCAACAGTTGCGGGCCTCGGGCTTCGGTATTGATCTCAGTCAGGATGGCACGCACACGATCATTAATTCGGAACGTCTCACGCCCTACCAACTCACCCCTGGGAAGCAAGCCTTCGGCGTTGTTACCAAGATCCACAATCACGTTGTCCCGGGTAACCTTCTTGACAATACCTGCAAGCAGCTCGCCAATTCTGTCACGGTACAGATCAACGATCTGCGCCCGTTCCGCATCGCGAACGCGCTGGACAATGACCTGCTTCGCGGTCTGCGCGGCAATGCGGCCAAAGTCGGCATTTTCCACCACTTCCTCGTGAACATCACCGGGCTGCAGCGAGGTATCCACTTCAGCGGCCTCCTCGGTGGTGAACTGCGTGCCCAGCAGTGCCAACTCCGTATCGGGCACGACCAACCAGCGTCGGCGGGTGACATAGGCACCGCTTTCACGGTCGATGACCACTTCGATATCGGCTTCCTCGTCATAGCGCTTCTTTGCCGCCGTGGCGAGGGCCAACTCGATCGCTTCGAAAATAATGTCCTCAGCCACACCTTTTTCGGCGGACACGGCCTCTGCAACCATCAGGATTTCTTTATTCATCGTGTTCCTCTCAGCAGTCCACCCGTGGGGACGACCTCCATCCTATCGTTGTTTACACTACGCTTTCTCAGGAGCCTCTTTTGCCCCTTTGGCGCCATCCAGCCGTGGCTGAACCCTCGCCCGATCAATCTGTTTAAGTGGCAGAAGGTAATCATGATCTTCAACCCTCACCACCACATCGTCACTCTCCAACCCCATCAACCAGCCGCGAAACCGCCGGCGACCCTCAAAAGGGAAGCGCAGCTTGACCTCAATGGGCTCTCCTACGTAGAGGAGATACTGCTCAGGCTTAAACAGCAGCCTGTCGATACCAGGCGAAGACACCTCAAGTGTGTATTCACCCGTAATGGGATCCTCAACATCGAGCACCCCACCTACATGCCGGCTGACGGTGGCACAATCATCTACCGTCACACCCGACTCTGCCTCAATAAACAATCGCAGCGTCGGCCTTCGGTTTGGAGACAGGAGCTCTAGACCCCAAAGCTCAAAACCAAGTGATTGCACCGTAGGTGTCAGCATCTCCCATAACCGCGTTTCTTTACCCGACATGCACGTCACGCCCCAATTACGTTTCCCACGGGTACAAAAAAGCCCCAAACAGGGGCTTAAACGTGACGTCAGCCCGAGCATCGGCCGACATCGATTTGGTAGCGGGGGCCGGATTTGAACCGACGACCTTCGGGTTATGAGCCCGACGAGCTACCAGGCTGCTCCACCCCGCATCAAAATCTGTTGTGACTACCCCTGTGACGAAGGCCTGCTAAACACGCCTCCTATGGTTGCCACCCTGAAGAGCCATACCCTTCAGCAGAGGCGCAGGAGTATAGGGATGCGTGGGGCTTGCGTCAACATGATAACGCGGCTATGGCAGGGGTTTATGGCGGGCGCTGGTGCCATTGACCCCCCTGGACTTTAAGCTAAGGGGGTCCCTTGATGTTGCGGAAGCGACAGGGTAACCCTCGCCCCAAGTGCCGTGTTCTCCAACAGCAGGCTGCCGCCCATTTCACTGACGATACCCTCACTGTATGACAGCCCAAGACCCGTACCTTTTCCCGGCGGCTTGGTCGTGAAGAAGGGTTCCATCAGGCGCTCCATTAACTGATCAGGAAATCCTGGACCGTTGTCGTCAACAATAATCTGGAAGGCGCCCTGGGCAGGGACCAGCCTGACGGAGATTTCTCCCCCCGAACGGCTCTCCAGAATCGCATCGGCAGAATTATTGAGCAGATTGATTAGAACCTGTTCAAGCTGCGTCGGCGAGCCCAAAGGCAGCATGGGATCGTCGGAGAGTGATACCTTCAGGGCAACGCCCTTCAGCGTCAATTGATCTGCCAGTAGGTCGTATACCGTTTTAGCACTTTTATTCAGGTCGAATATCTCCAGTTCAGCGTCCTGTACACGACCAAAGCTTTTCATCCCCGAAACCAACTTGTTAATACGCTCGATGACCTCATCCATCCGCGCCAATTTTTCCTGCAGGTAATCCATCTGTAGACCGTCGTTTTGGATCTTTCGATCTAAATTGGCCAAGGTCAGCCGCATGGCACCCAGGGGCTGGTTGATTTCATGAGCCAGTCCGGTGGCCATTTCGCCCAAAGAGGCCATACGGCTCATCGCCTGAAGCTGGGATTCCCGGGTTCTTATCGCGGTAATGTCAGTAATGGTTGTCCACACCCCGCCCAACTGACCCCGCTCGTCAATGTAATCGGTAAAGCCAACCAGAAAGTAGTCCGACGGCTCACCGGAGTTCTCCAGCGTAATCTCTGTAAAGGCATCCTTGTTCTTACTCTCCTGAAGTTCGCCTTGAAGCGACGGATGCGCCTGCATCAAGGCATCCCAGGCGGGATTGGTCAGTACCGGTTCATCATCAAAATCTCGAGCCGCTATCGCCAGGGGCGTATGGTCCAGCAACGACCGCAGGCTTCGGTTGGCCGCTTCCAGCCTCGTATTTGCGCTGGCCACTTCCTGGGTGCGCAGCGTGACCTTTGACTCCAGCTTGGCCTGGACACTGGCCGCCGCCACAAGCTGCCGCATCAGCAGCATCAATCCGATCAGCGCCATACTGGAGACGATGATGAATTCGGCATCCGGCCCGTCTGTTGCTGATACGAGCAATACCGCAATGAACAGTGTTGCTACGGACAGGCTACTGGACCAACCCGTTATCCTGCCGGAGGCCTGCTGCTGCGGGCCTTCCTCACCTCCTGATTGGGGTGCCTGGTGGGGATACAGAGCAGTGAGGCCCATGGCGCAATTACCTGCTCCCGTTAAAACCGCAGTGCCAGCCAACAGCATCGGTTTGAAATCAGCCGACAAGTACAGCGCCATTCCGGCGCAGGCATCAGCCATGAAATACATCGCCAAGAGCCAGGTTATACCGTGTAGAAATGACCGCGGAACAGCAGGTGGCGGATTCATCAATAAAAGCATGAGCCCGATCAGCATGCTCAGGTCCAGAAGTGGATAGGCGAACTCCAGGAATAAATGGCCTTTTTGAGCATCGAAGTCACTGCTGACATCGCTTTTCAGAATCAATATCCAAACGACAGCGCTGAGGGACAAGATGGTGATGACCACATCGAGCAGCGGCACTCGCCAATCAATACCGCTTAAGTTGGGAGCGCGAAGCTGCCAGAGAGCCATGAGCAAAATAACGTAGGACAGCAGCTGAAGGGCATCAGCCGCAGGGACCGTGATGGGATCACCCGCTAACGGTACACCTGAAGATAACCCCGTTTCGGGAAACAGGGCGCTCCAGAGTCCCGCCGCGAAGAAGTCAAAGAGCCAGGATAAAAACAGATACACCCAGACCATCTGGGGCACGCCCCGAGTCGGGCGCAGTACGTTAAATCCAATAAAAACCAGGACGAGGAGCCGAGACACTACATTAGCCAAACTGGTGACGCTGTTTAAACCAACGACAGCCGACCAAACAAAGCCAATAAAGATGGAAGAGACTAACAGTGCAGACAGTAGGGGGCGCCAAAATGGCTTCAAATACATTCCCGTATCGCCCATGGCACCTCTCCTGTACCACGTAAGACAGCTGACTCCCACTCAGAGGTGGCGAATCGTCGATCCCCCTAGCAACAATGTAAACACCCACAGCGCCATGACGCAACTTCGCGGTGAAGGCGTTTAGACCGAAAGGGGCAATAGAAGGGGGCAATAGAAAGGGGCAATAAAAGGGGGTTTGGATAAAACAGGGGGCTCGCGGTTACGAGCCCCCATAGACTTTAGATGGTGCGGAAGGCGGGACTTGAACCCGCACAGCCAATGGCCACTACCCCCTCAAGATAGCGTGTCTACCAATTCCACCACTTCCGCAAAAACTCAACCCTCGGGTAAATCACTACCCGAGTCAACATCCTCAGTGCCAGTATCGTCGAGAGACGGTAAATCTCCCTCAAATGTCACGGCCGGAATATCACCCTCAGGCAGCTCCGAGACCGAACTGGAATCAACCGGAGTAACAATTGCTGCGTCCATAGGCAACTCAAAGCCAAGATCTTCCTCACCCGCCGTGCGACTGTCAGCAATCATGGCGAGTCCGAAGCTACTGGCGAAAAATCCCGCCACCAACCACGCCGTCAGTTTGGTTAGCAGATTGGCGCTGCCGACGCTGCCAAAAAGTGTCTGGGATCCACCTGCGCCAAAAGAAGCACCGATGTCTGCTCCCTTGCCCTGCTGCATCATGATCAACCCGATAATACCCAAGGCTACCAGCAGGTGTACCACCAAAATAATCTGTTCCACTATGCCCTCCCAGCACCCATTGCACTGGCTATTTGCCAAAAACTTCCGGCGTCCAAAGATGCTCCGCCAACAAGAGCCCCGTCGATGTTGGGACACTGGAAAAGCTCGGCCGCATTTTCTGGTTTGACGCTGCCCCCGTAAACAATGGGGACGTCATTCCCCGCATCACCATACTGCTCATGCAAATGCGCGCGGATCACTGCATGCATACCGTCCGCCTGTTCAGGCGTCGCCACACGGCCGGTGCCTATCGCCCATACCGGCTCATAGGCCACCACAAGCTCTGCGGCAGGCACTTCCGCCAATGACGCCTGCAGTTGTCGACCCACCACAGCCTCATGCCCACCACTTTCCCTGTTGTCGAGGGTCTCTCCGACACACACCACTGCCTTTATACCTGCAGCCGTAACCCGCCGGGCTTTGATCGCGACCTGCGCATCGCCTTCACCATAAAGTGATCGTCGCTCAGAGTGGCCAACAAGTACGTAGCGACAACCCCAGTCGGCAAGCATATCCGCCGATACCTCACCCGTGAACGCGCCCTGATCAGCCTCAGCGCAGTTCTGTGCACCGAGCACCATACCTGTCATGGCATCGGCTACCGCGGCGAGATACGGGTAAGGCGGGCAAATCACCGTGTCGACATGGCCCAACGGGGGTAATCTGTTCCACTGATCGACGAACTCCGCGACAGCCGCCGTGCTGCCGTGCATCTTCCAATTGGCAATCACCAACCCGGCCATCAAGTCTGCTCCCGCCAAATCAGGCGCGCGAGGATAGCTGAAGCCCTGCGCCACCGCAAGCCGGACCGCCGAAGCATCTCAGGCGTGGCGTATTGTGGCGGCAACCCGCTCAGCAAAATCGGTGATCTCCGTGCGGTCTTCGCCTTCAACCATGACACGAATAACCGGTTCGGTACCAGAGGGCCTCAGCAACACCCTGCCCCTGCCAGCGAGTGACGTCTCAGCAGCCCTGCAGGCTTGCACCACGGGATTATCACCCTGCAAATCCAGACCGGAAGCCGGCGTTGGTACGTTGATCAGTACCTGGGGTAGCTTTTTCATGCCCGACCGCAGTTCTCTCAAAGTCTTTCCGCTGGCGACCAGCGCCCGAAGGACCTGCAACGCAGCAATGATGCCATCCCCCGTCGTCGTCACATCGCTGCAAATCAGATGCCCCGAGGACTCACCCCCCAACAGCCACCCTTCGGCAACCATACGTTCTCGGACATGACGGTCTCCGACCTTGGCCCGGGCCAGAAGCAGGCCCTGGTCCGCCAACGCGATTTCAAGCCCCATATTGGACATCTGCGTGCCCACCACACCGGCATCCGACTGCCCTGTTGCCAGTCGGTGCATGGCCAGTACGTAAAGCAGCTCATCGCCGTCCACCAGCGACCCATCGGCATCAATAAACAAAACGCGGTCACCGTCACCATCAAAGGCAATCCCCAAATGGGCCCCTTCAGCAACAACCCGGTCGGCCAGCATATCTGTGGCAGTCGACCCCACACCCTCATTGATGTTGAAGCCGTCAGGGTTCGCGCCCACCACGCTCACCTCGGCGCCCAACTCCCTGAATACAGGCGGTGCCACGTGGTAGGTCGCCCCATGGGCACAATCGAGCACAATGCTCAGGCCGTTGAGGCTGTACTCGCTGGGCAAAGACGCTTTGCAAAACTCGATGTACCGACCGGCGGCATCATCGATACGACTGGCTTTACCCAGGTCGGAAGACTCAACTGTGACCAGCGGTGTGTCCAATGCGGCCTCGATGGCCATCTCCAACTCGTCCGGGAGTTTTGTACCCGTCCCGGAGAAAAACTTGATCCCATTGTCATAGTAAGGATTGTGTGACGCGCTAATCACTATCCCAACAGCAGCGTTCTGACTGCGGGTCATCATGGCGACCGCCGGTGTCGGGAGCGGTCCCAACAACTTCACATTCACACCCGCCGCAACCAGGCCCGCTTCCAGTGCCGACTCAAACATGTATCCCGATACCCGGGTGTCTTTACCAATCAGGACGGATGCCTTCCCCTGGCTTCGCTCGGCAAATACGCGCCCGCAGGCCCAGCCAAGACGCAGCATGAAATCCGGCGTGATCGGCGACTCGCCGACACGGCCCCGGATACCATCAGTGCCAAAGTACTTCTTGTTCATAGGGAAGATTCCGCCCAGGTCGTCACCATCGCGACTGCATCCATTGTCTCCACGACGTCATGCACTCTGAGGATACTGGCGCCACCCACCAGTGCCAGCACAGCCAGCGCCAGACTGGCCGGCAACCGCTGTGCCATATCCCTCTCCAGGACCGAGGCTATCATGGACTTGCGCGATAACCCCGCGAGCACGGGGCGACCCAGTGCCACGATATCGGGTAAGTGCCGGAGTAGCGTGAAATTATGGGAGGGAGTTTTACCAAACCCGAATCCGGGATCATAGATAATTTTATCCGCAGCAATTCCAGCAGCCTGGCAGCTTTGCCTGCGCTCCTCGAGAAACTTTGAAACCTCATCGACAACGTGGTGATAGTCGGGAGCCCGCTGCATGGTGTCGGGTTCACCCTGCATGTGCATCAGACATATAGGCAAACCTGTAGCGGCGGCTGCCTCCATGGCGCCTTCCCGGGTCAGGGCCCGTACGTCATTGATCATGCCGATCCCGGCGGCGGCGCCGGCACGCATCACCGTGGCTGAACTGGAGTCGAGTGAAATGATCACGTCGAAACGCGGTCCGACGACTTCGATCGCGCCCATGACGCGGTCAAGCTCTTCCTGCTCAGATACGGACGCCGCACCGGGTCGCGTGGATTCCCCACCAATATCGAGTAGGGATGCACCTGCCATCACCATAGTCTCGGCGCTTCGACACAGCGCATCAGCGTCCAGGCGATCGTTCCGGAACAGCAGGCCGCCGTCTGAAAAAGAATCTGGGGTGATGTTCAAAATACCCATGACCCGGGGCGACGCCAGCGAAAGTGTTCGCCGCCCGCAGGCCAAAAGGGTAGGCGGTACGGCCTGCCCTGTCATGACCAGCTATATCAGTGTTCGCTGGCAGGTCCGCCAATGGGACCCGCAGGCTGCTCCGTCGCAGTCGCCCCGCCGCTACCTGACCTGCCACTGTCTGAGTCACCCCAGTCTGCGGGGGGCCGCGGCGTATTTCCGGACATAATATCGTCGATCTGTTCGGCATCGATGGTTTCGTACTGCATCAGCGCCTCGGCCATAACATCCAGTTTGTCTCGATTTTCCTCCAGCAAACTGTGAGCACTGGCATAGCACTCATCGATGATATTCCTCACCTCCTGGTCAATGGCTCGCGCGGTATCGTCAGACATGGCTTTTGAAGGCTGCGCCGCGCTGCGACCCAGAAAGACCTCTTCGCCCCCCTCGTCGTACATCAGCGGGCCCAGCGCAGGAGACAGTCCCCATTTTGTGACCATGTTCCGCGCTATCTCGGTGGCACGCTGAATGTCGTTTGACGCACCCGTGGTAATACCTTCCGGGCCCAGCGTCATTTCTTCTGCAACACGGCCACCAAACAAACTCGTGATCTGACTGACAATGTGGCGCCGACTGTGACTGTAGCGATCCTCTTCAGGCAGGAACATGGTGACCCCCAGAGCCCGCCCACGAGGAATAATGGAGACCTTGTAGACCGGATCGTGTTCCGGCATCAGACGACCTACGATGGCGTGCCCCGCCTCATGGTAGGCGGTATTCAACTTTTCCTTGTCTGACATCACCATTGAGCGACGTTCCGCGCCCATCATGATTTTGTCCTTGGCCAGCTCAAACTGCTGCATGCCCACCATGCGAACTCCCGCACGGGCCGCAAACAGGGCCGCTTCATTCACCAGGTTGGCAAGATCAGCGCCGGAAAAACCCGGCGTGCCCCTGGCAATCTTCGAGGGATCAACATCCTCCGACAGCGGCACCTTGCGCATGTGCACTTTCAGGATATGCTCTCGTCCGCGAATATCAGGCAGGCCTACGACAACCTGCCGATCGAAACGTCCTGGCCGCAACAGCGCCGGGTCAAGCACGTCCGGACGGTTGGTAGCAGCGATCACGATCACACCGTCGTTGACCTCAAAACCATCCATTTCCACGAGCAGTTGATTCAGGGTTTGCTCCCGCTCGTCATGGCCGCCCCCCAGTCCAGCACCGCGGTGCCGACCGACAGCATCGATTTCATCAATGAATATGATACAGGGCGACTGCTTTTTCGCCTGCTCAAACATGTCCCGAACTCGAGACGCTCCCACGCCCACAAACATCTCCACAAAGTCTGACCCCGAGATGGAGAAAAACGGAACCTTGGCTTCACCTGCGATGGCCTTGGCCAGCAGCGTTTTGCCTGTGCCGGGCTGCCCAACCATGAGCACCCCACGCGGTATCCTGCCGCCCAGCTTCTGGAAGCGGCTCGGATCCCTGAGGTATTCCACCAGTTCCTGAACATCTTCCTTCGCTTCATCAACTCCAGCCACGTCGGCGAAGGTGGTGGTAATCTGGTCCTCACCCAACAGTTTCGCCTTGCTCTTGCCGAAACTCATTGGGCCGCCCCGGCCGCCACCGCCACCCTGCATTTGCCGCATAAAAAACATGAAGACAGCAATGATGATGAGGATCGGGAAGCTGGCAACGAGTAACTGGGTCCAAACGCTCTGCTGCTCAGGCTTTCGACCTTCAACTTCAACGTTGTGGCTGAGCAGGTCATCCATGAGCTTGGGGTCTTCCACCATCGGGCGAATGGTTTCGAAATTGGAGCCATCGTAACGTTCTGCGGTAATAGTCAGCCCATCGACCACCACCTTACGGACTCTGTCGTCATTAACCTCTTCGACGAAATCTGAATAGCCCACCTGCTGCGTCGCCCCCTGCATGCTGAAGTTGTTGAACACAGAGAGCAGTACGGCGGCGATTACCAGCCACAGGAGCAAATTCTTAGCCATGTTGTTCAAACCTGTTTCCTCTAGGTCAGCGCTGCGGTTCCAGCTCAGGAATCTTCCAGTATAACGATTCTAC
>JAKMEU010000091.1 GCA_022425845.1 Luminiphilus sp.
CGGAGCCACACGATGTTTCATCCCGACATCCTGACAGGATGGAGCGGCTGCTCGCGCGTGATAGGGCCTACAGGGAGCGGTATGGCGTCATTGAGCCCGACCGGGTCTCTGGCTATTGATTCCCCGGTCACTTAAACCGCTGGTAAAACGAGCCAGAGGCTGTCGGCAGATGTCCCTGTAAATTTTCCAGCTCTGCTACCACAAAGGCCTCAGACGGCTCCGCCAGTGCGCGATACAGCGAAGACACGATCTGTCTCGCCACGGTGCCCTTCCAGCGGTTTGGCAGCAGGTCTTCGGGGAGCGGGGTATCCCGCAGTAAAATGCGCCGGTATTCGTGGATCAGAAGTAAGCGAGCCTGAAAAGCCTCCTCGGGCGTGGGCTTTTTACCCTTGCTGATGGCCTGCCCAAGCGGGCCAAACAGACGAATAAAATCGGCATAGTCGGCCGCAAGTTCATCGAGCTTCCAGTGTTCTGAAACGACCTCACGAAGGGCTTTTTTGGTCGTGATGGAGGATGTTTCAGCATCCATCAAGACAACGCTCTGTTCGATATTGAACTCGTCAAGCAGGCCCTTGATGGTGTCTAGATCACCACCGGGGCGAGCGTAGGTGCCGGGGGTAATGGTACGGAAACCCAGCCAGTTCAGGCTGCGGCGTAAATCCTCCCGAATCTTCTCATCAACTGTGGTGGGAATCAGCAGTTGCCAACGCCCCTGCCAGGATTCCCCGCGGGCGCTGTAAATGCGTCGCGCTGCCCGTTGATATTCGAGGCTGCCGAAATTACTGAAACGATAAAAACTTCGGCGACCCTCCCGGTCCACTTCCAGCCATCCTTCCTTGGTGAGGCGAAAAACGGATGTGCGCACCAGACGGTCGTTTATTCCCAGGCCCTGAAGGGCTGTAGCTGCACTCCCCAGCCAAATTTCCCTGCCGTGCTGGGATACGACATCCCCAAAGAAGGTAATGATCAACGACTTGGCCCGCATGGGCTGACGTTGACGAAATGCCCTGATGATTGGCTGTAGCTGTTTTTTTATGGTCAAGCTGCGATCCCTTCATCAAAATGGCCTATCTAATTTGATACAAAAATCTTGCTTGATAGGCAGGGTGTGTTTTACTTTACAGCCTTTCGAGGACACTGCAAGTGGTCGTTACTGAGTGAACAGCGCGCTGTCATCCCTGGCCGAAGTAAGACAAATTTCTCGAGACCAACTCGAGTCTTTGCAACTGGCGCGTCTGCAAACAACGCTGCAACACGTTTATGACCACTCGGAGCCCTACCGGGCCAAATTTGAGTTGGCGGGGGTGACGCCCAATAGTCTGCAAACGCTGGCTGACCTGGCAAAGTTTCCCTTTACCACCAAGCAGGATCTTCGTGAACACTATCCCTTCGGCCTGTTCAGTGTGCCCATGAGCCGGGTGGTGCGTGTCCATGCCTCCAGCGGCACCACCGGTAAACCTACTGTCGTGGGTTACACCCAAGACGATATTGATCACTGGGCCACCTGCGTGGCGCGCTCTATCGAAGCGGCAGGTGGGCGCCCGGGAGATCGCGTCCAGGTTGCCTACGGTTATGGGCTGTTTACCGGCGGCCTTGGCGCCCATTACGGTGCCGAGAAGCTGGGCTGCACCGTAATTCCCATGTCGGGTGGGCAAACGGAGAAACAAGTACAGCTTCTGCAGGACTTTGAGTCCGACATCATCATGGTGACGCCGTCCTATATGCTCAACATCGCCGATGAAATCGATCGTCAGGGCATCGATCCCGCGCGCCTCAAATTGAGACTGGGTATTTTTGGTGCGGAACCCTGGACCGGAGCAATGCGCGAGGCTATTGAAGCGCGGTGCCATATCGATGCCACCGACATATACGGGCTGTCTGAGGTAATGGGTCCGGGTGTCGCGCAGGAGTTTGTTGACAGTAAGGACGGCCCTACCATTTGGGAAGACCATTTCTATCCTGAGGTTATCGATCCGGAGACAGGTGCTGTGCTGCCGGATGGCGAGGCGGGCGAACTGGTATTTACCAGCCTGACCAAGCAGGCGTTTCCGGTTATCCGCTATCGGACCCGTGATCTGACCCAATTGCTGCCGGGTGGCGAGTGCGTGATGCGGCGTATGGCAAAAATAACCGGTCGTTCAGATGACATGCTCATCATAAGGGGCGTCAATGTGTTTCCCTCCCAGGTCGAGGAATTGATTCTGAGGCACCCGGCGTTGGCGCCGCACTACCAGATTGAGTTGTCCAAGGCCGGGAACATGGACGCGGTTGCGCTGCATCTCGAAGCGCTTCCGGGAGCCGATGGCAAGCAGGTCGCGGAACAGGTGGGTGAGCTCAAGGCACAGATTAAGTCGCTGATTGGCATCAGTTGCGCGATGGAGTTGCACCCGGATGGAGGAATTCCCAGGTCTGAAGGCAAGGCGAGGCGCGTCGTGGACCGGCGTTAGGTGAGGGGGTGTTGGCCGGCCCTTCGGGCTGATTGGCCTTCGCTCCAGAGCTGAATTAACACCCTTGGAAAGGGGCAAGACCCAGTCAAAACAAACATAAACGAAGAGAGGGGCTAAACCAATGAATCAGAGACAGAATCCACTCGCAGCGGCCTGCCGGGCCACACTACTGGGCAGCGGGGCAACCGCCGCGGCGCTTTTGTTCCCCAGCGCGCCCCTGTGGGCTCAAGGGGGCCAGCTTGAAGAGGTGATCGTTACCTCAACCTTCCGTGAAGAAAACCTTCAGGACATCGGCGTCGCCGTGACGGCGATCAGCGGGGACGAGCTTAATGACGCCCAGATATTTGGTCCCACTGAAATTGCGTTCAGGGTGCCTGGAATGGCCTACGCTGAGTTCGCCCCCGGCCAGGCCATTATTTCAATGCGCGGAGTCAGTTCCGCCGATGATGGCCCGAGTATGGACAACTCGGTGGTGATGTTCCTCGACGGCATGTACGTGGGCTCCATCGCGTCCATCAATCAGGAAATGTTCGACGTTGAGCGTATCGAAATACTGCGCGGTCCCCAGGGCACCCTATTCGGACGCAACGCGGTGGGCGGCGTCATTAACGTTACCACCCTCAAGCCCAGTCAGGAGACCAATATCCGTGCCGAGGTATCCGTGGGGAATGAGGGCAACCTCCGCTACCAGGGCCTGATTTCCGGGGGGCTGACAGAGAACCTGTCGGGCAAGCTGGTTTACAACCACCGCGAGCACGACGGTTATGTCGACAACATCATCATGGGCATTGACCAGCAGGACGAGGATGTCACCTCCTACCGGGGGCAATTGCGCTGGGAGACCGAGCGCATGGATTGGCTGCTGTCCGCCGATTACATGGAGGATGAGCGCGAGGACATGGGACGTTTTCCGGTGTTCGGCAACGGTGGTCCGACCGTAGATATCTGGGAGTCCTGGGGCGGTGGCTTCAGGAAGGTTGCCGCTCCGGCAGGCACCAAAGAAGAGGGCGGTGGTTCTGAACGTGAGGCCAGTGGCTTCAGCCTGACCGGCGATATCGAGTTTGGTGCCGGAACGCTGACCTCCATTACCGGCTTCCGCAATGCCAAGACCGATTGGGGTATGGCCTCAGTGGGCGTGGGTATTCCAGTGGAAATTATCGATGACATTACCCAGGATATCGATACCTTTACCCAGGAATTCCGCTGGACGTCCAATCTGGATGGCAAGTTCAACTACGTAGCGGGACTGTACTACCTGGACGAGGACTCCGAGCGCACCGAGCAATATCGGCTGCTGATACCCGGCGCTGTCGGTGGCGGCGTATTTGTCGACCCGGCGACCCAGGATTGGGCGGGCGCCAACGATATAGGTAATGAGGTCTCAAGGCAGGTCAACACAACGACCTCCTACGCCGCGTATTTCCAGGGCGACTATGACCTGACAGATGCGATGACCCTCACGTTTGGCCTGCGTTATACCTACGACGAAAAGGATACGACCACCACCGGCGTGAACTGTGGCAACGCCGCCGGACAGGCCAACTTCCCCCAATACTGCGCCGGTGTGGGCGGCAGCTTATCGGTGATACCGCAAACCTTCACCGTGAGTGCGAAAGACGATTGGAGTGATGTCTCCCCCAAGTTCACCCTGACCTACAACGTCACTGACGAACTGATGGTTTACGGTACTGCGTCCTGGGGCTTCAAGAGCGGTGGTTTCGGGGGTGGCGCTGGTACACCCGAGCAGGCGGCCCGGTCGATTGATCCCGAGAACGTGATCAACTACGAGTTGGGTTTGAAGGGCGATTTTCTCGACCGCACCCTGCGCCTGAACGCGGCGGCCTTCTACATGGATTACACCGATCTGCAGATCGTGCGTTTCGGTCCCACCGCTGACAACCCGGATTTCGGTCAGTTCACCACCGAGAATATCGGTGAGGCGGAGATCGCCGGCCTGGAGATGGAGGTCACCTGGGCCCCGACAGAGAACTTCCGGCTTTTTGGCACCTACGCCTACCTGGATACTGCCGTGGCTGATTTCACCATTGGCGGTGTTGATCCCACCGCGATACCGGGTAACTCGGATGACCTGCGACAGGCCCCGGAGAACAAATACTCCCTGGGCGGCGTCATCGATTTCCCCTTGCCGGGTGGCAGCATGATCAGCCTGCGGGCGGACTACTACCACACTGACGAACAGATCAATGATTACATTAACCAGAACACGATCATTGACGAGTTTGATCTGATTGACGCGCGTCTGTCCTGGACCTCCGCCAGCGGCAACTGGCAGGTGGCCCTGTGGGGCAAGAACCTGACGGACGAGGAATGGGTCTCCCACAGCTACACCATTGGTCCCGGCGTCATCGGCGTCTGGGGGGCACCGGCGCTGTACGGTGTCGCAGTCTCCTACCAGATGTAGTGGCAACGGGTGTGAACAAAGGGCTGTTGGACAGCCCTTTTT
>JAKMEU010000097.1 GCA_022425845.1 Luminiphilus sp.
CTGCTGGACTACCTCAAGGAAACCCAGCGCAGCCAGTTACCGCATTTGCGCGGCATGCGCGCCGAAACACAATCCGAGAGCGTCCTGCTCGACGCGGCAACCCGAAGAAATCTGGAGATTGATAGCAACCTCCAGGGGGGTGAGGAAAATACGCTGTTCTCTGTCCTGGCCACAACAGTGACCGCCATGGGCACGCGCCACCTAAGACGCTGGCTGCACCGGCCCGTAAATGCCATCAGCGAGATAGAGGCACGTCAGGCGGCCATCAGCTTTTTGATGCAGAGCTATCGCTTCGAGACGCTGCGCTCGAAACTGAAATCCGTGGGCGACGTGGAGCGCATTTTGGCGCGGGTTGCGCTGGGGTCCGCCCGTCCTCGAGATCTGACGCGCCTTTGTGACAGCCTGGCCATACTCCCCGAGCTACGCTCCGCCCTGGCAACCGTTGATGATGAGGGCTGTCAGCGAATTACTGACATCACGCTCCAATTGGGGGACTTTCCCGAACTGGTGGCGCTGCTGCAGAGTGCGCTGGTTGAAAACCCTCCCGTTGTAATCCGGGAGGGCGGCGTCATCGCCGATGGCTACGACCCGGAACTGGACGAATTGCGCAACATCTCCCGGAATGCCAGTGACTATCTCCTCGACATCGAGTCCCGCGAGCGTGCGGCCACCGGCCTTAATACGCTCAAAGTGGGCTACAACCGTGTCCACGGCTATTACATCGAGATATCCAAAAGCCAGTCCGAGGGCGCACCCGCCAGCTACGTGCGCCGGCAGACTCTCAAAAATGCCGAGCGTTTTATCACCCCCGAGCTCAAAGCCTTCGAAGACAAGGCGCTGTCCGCCCGCTCCCGGGCACTGGCCAGGGAACGCGCATTGTATGACCAACTGGTCGAGCAGCTCAGGGAGCATCTGGCCGCGCTTCAGGACTGCGCCACCGCGCTGTGTGACATCGACGTTCTCGCCTGTTTTGCCGAACGCGCCCATACCCTTGACCTGACCTGCCCGGAGTTCACAGAAGACGCACTTCTTGAAATTGAATCAGGTCGTCATCCCGTGGTCGAGCAGGTGCTTGAGACACCCTTCATTGCCAACAGCGTCCGGTTGGACAGCCAGCGCCGCATGCTGCTGATTACCGGCCCCAATATGGGCGGCAAATCCACCTATATGCGCCAGACCGCGCTGATCGCACTGCTGGCCCATGTCGGGGCCTTTGTCCCCGCCAAGCGGGTTCAGCTGGCGCCGCTGGATCGGATATTCACACGCATTGGCTCCTCTGATGACCTCGCCAGCGGTCGCTCCACCTTCATGGTGGAAATGACCGAAACAGCCAACATTCTGCATAACGCCAGTCCAAGAAGCCTTGTTCTTATGGACGAGGTGGGCCGCGGAACCAGTACCTTCGACGGGCTCAGCCTCGCCTGGGCCGCCGCAGTTGCGCTAGCCACGCGGGTGCGTGCCTTTACCCTGTTCGCGACACATTACTTTGAGCTGACCCACCTGCCTGAGCATTACGAGGGGATGGCCAATGTCCATCTCGATGCCACCGAACACGAGGACCATGTGGTCTTTATGCACAACATCCAGGAGGGACCCGCCAACCGCAGTTTTGGTCTTCAGGTGGCCAAACTGGCGGGGGTACCCGATGATGTCCTGTCCATGGCGAGGGAAAAACTCGCTCAACTCGAGGCGGGCAAGCTCCAGATTGAAGCCGTCGCTGCTCCGGAACAGGATGATCTGTTCCGGGCGACACCGGAGCACCCTGCGCTGACATCCCTCCGATCACTGGAACTGGATAACCTGACGCCCCGTGAAGCCCTTGATTTGCTCTATGAACTGCGCAAACAGTTCTAAGGAGTGTATTTCCAAACCCCCTGCAAGAACGGTATCCTTCCGCCGGACGTAACGGAGACGAAAGCGCATGACCTTTGTTGTTGGTGAAGACTGTATTAATTGTAAGCACACCGATTGTGTAGAGGTGTGTCCCGTAGACTGCTTTTACGAGGGACCCAACTTTCTCGTCATCCACCCCGATGAATGCATCGACTGTGCCCTCTGTGAGCCGGAATGTCCCATTGATGCGATTTTCTCTGAGGACGAATTGCCTGCGGGACAGGAGCAGTTCCTCGAATTGAACGCCGAACTGGCAGACATCTGGCCCAACATCACCGAGAAGAAACCGCCCATGGATGATGCCGAGGCCTGGACAGGCAAACCCGACAAGCTGCCCCTGCTGCAGCGCTAGAGCGGACGGCCCCAGACGCCCTGACAACAGAACCGTCGCTACCGCTTGGGTAACAACCTGAGGGGATCCACCGGTTGACCCTGGCGACGAATCTCGAAGTGCAGCTTTACAGTGTCTGTTCCACTGCTACCCATGCGAGCGATTTGCTGACCGGCGGAAATGCTCGTCCCCTCGGCAACCAGCATGGCATCGTTATGTCCGTAGGCACTCAGGAACTGATCGTTATGCTTGACGATCAGCAGCGCGCCATAGCCCTTTACACCGGTACCCGCATAAACCACCACGCCCGATGCAGTCGCATAGACGGGGTCGCCTCGCTGACCCGCAATATCAATTCCTTTGTGCAGCACATCTGAAAAGGCCCGTTGCACGGCGCCCTTACCGGGCCAGAGCCAGCGACTGACCGGACCCAGGGCTTTGCTCGATGCGGGACTTACCTTCGCACTGGCACTGGCCGCTGCTTTAGGCTGCGCGGGCGCCGCTTTGGCCGCCGGTGCAGAAGCCTTGGCTTTGGGTGCTGACGCCGCTTTGGGCGCAGGTGCAGGGTCAGGCTTTCGGGTGGGCGTGACGGCCGCAGTGGACACCGCCGGGGTCGTTGGTTTAGCGCCTCGGGACTCCGCATTTGGCTGGGGCGCCCGAGGTGGCACCGCTCCCGTCACCGTCTCCAGGCGCTGCCCCGGGTAGATGGTGTACGGGGCCGCAATGCCATTGACCTGAGCCAGCGCCCTGTAATCAGCACCCAGCCGGAAAGCGATCGAGTAGAGGGTATCTCCCTGCTCTACCGTGTAAGGCTGCCCCGGCACCAAATCTGGACGGTGATCCGAGGGCGTTGTGAGAACAGGCCGGGGTTGATCGCTTGGCTTCGGGGTGACGACCGCACTCCGGGTCTCAATGGGCGCGGGCGGGGTATCGGCGCAACCCGTTACCAGCGTGCCGAGGCATATTAATGTTGCTGCGCACCGCTTATTCACGATCCAGACCAGCGCCCGCACGCCCGGGCGTGCCTGACCGTTGCGCCAGGCGGTGAAGCACGACGATCAGTACACCACCCGCAATGGCACTCAGCAGACAGGCTAGCAACTGGCTGTCGCCCAGTATCGCGTCATACTGATGCGGCAATACGGGTAGCGAGCGCAGCGGTCGCTCCCCACCCTTCCCATCCGCCACCGTTTCCACCACCTGCTGCCAGGGCCAGAGAATGACCAGTGAACCCAGCAGAAAGCCCACCAGAAGAGCCAATGTTTCCCCGCGGGCTCGCTCGAGTATCCACACAAGAATGCGGCTGAACGCCATGAGCCCGGTGGCACAGCCCAACCCAAAGAACAGCAGTAACCCGAGGTCGCGCTCCACCACTGCCGCAATCACCGCACTGTACATACCCAGCATGACGAGAATAAAACTTCCCGAGATTCCCGGCAGGATCATGGCACAGATGCCCAACATCCCCGCCGCGAAAAAACCACCCTGGTGCCGGGGAAACTCGAGGCCCGGACCCAGCCCCAAGACAAGCATCACAGCGATTCCAGCCACTAAAAACGCGCCGGTCCGAAACGTAAGGCTACCCAACTCGTCGCGGATCAAATACAGGCTGGACACCCACACCAGGCCAAAAAAGAACGACCAGACAAGTAGAGCCTGGGTCTCTAGCAGCACTTTGAGCACACCGGCCAATGTGATGATCGCCGTGCCAATGCCCAGGATGAGGGGCAGCAGGAATGCGCCATCAACGTGTTGCCAGAGGTCACGCCACTGGCCCCGCAGGAGCAGATGCAATGCCTTCATATTACAGGCCGTAATGGCAGCCAGCAGGCGGGGATAAATGCCTGAAATCAACGCCACCGTTCCCCCCGAAACCCCCGGGATGAGGTCCGCCATCCCCATGGCCACGCCTCTGAAAAAAATGCCTGGCACCGAAGCAGACTTCACCGCTGCACTCCCGTCAGCATCGGCACGAACTTCACCGCTTCAATGACCTCGGTCTCGTGGCCCGATTCGGTTCGGGTGATGACCTGCAACTCCTGATCTCTGTCGCCTACCGGCAAGACCAGTCTGCCGCCCATCACCAGTTGTTCGATTAATCCAGGAGGTACCTGCTCAGGGGCGGCCGCGGACAGAATGACGTCGAAAGGCCCTTTATCCGGCCAGCCGCCCAGGCCATCGGCGAGACGGAGTTGCACGTTGCGTAACCTCAGTTCCCTGAAGCGCTTCCTAGACCGGTCAGCCAAACCCTTGATGCGCTCCATGGCATAGACCTCTCCCACAAGCTGGGAAAGAATCGCCGTTTGGTAACCCGAGCCACTACCGATTTCCAGCACCTTCGCCGGGCGCCCGAGGGCCAGCACCAACTCGGTCATTCTGGCGACGATATAAGGCTGGGAAAGCGTCTGGTTCCAACCAATGGGTAACGCCGTATCTTCGTAGGCGCGATGTGCCAACGCTTCATCAACAAACAGGTGGCGCGGGGTATCGCGGATCGCGTCGAGCACCGCAATCGATGTAATTCCCTGATCCATCAGTCGCTGAACCAGCCGCTGGCGGGTCCGCATGGACGTCATACCAATACCCTGGCGATTCATGCGTTAGGAACCGTTACCTTGCCCTGCGGACAGCAGCACGACCGCATGGCAGGCGATGCCCTCCCCGCGCCCGATGTACCCCAGGTGCTCGGTCGTTGTAGCCTTTACGTTCACCGCCCCATAGTGGGCGCCGAGATCACTGGCGATATGAGCCCGCATAGCATCAACATGGGGCGCCATTCTGGGGGCCTGCGCCACCACCGTGAGATCCGCATTCACCAACTTGAAGTCGCGCTGCTCAAGCATCGTCCTGACCATCCGCAACAGACTGCGACTGTCCGCATCGGCATACTCCGGGTCAGTATCAGGGAAATGACGTCCAATATCGCCCAAGGCCGCCGCACCCAACAACGCATCGCACAGCGCATGTATCAGCACATCACCATCAGAGTGGGCGATTAAACCCTGCTCATGGGGGATACGGACCCCCCCCAAAATGACGTGATCACCGGGACCGAAAGCATGAACATCAAAGCCGTGTCCTATCCTATTCATACGCGCCTCGCCGCCATCGTCTTCAGGTAATGCTCCGCAAGCATCAGGTCATCCGGGACCGTTACTTTCAAATTACAGGGAGATCCCTCTACGATTTGCACGCCGTAACCTGCCTGTTCCATTGCGCTCGCCTCGTCGGTGACCACCAGCCCCTGCCGCCGCATGTCCTCCAACGCACCCTGCAACTCCGAGACTCGAAACATTTGCGGTGTCTGGGCGCGCCAGAGCATCTGTCGGTCAAGCGTCTCCACAACCCGAAGGCCATCATCAACACGTTTGACCGTGTCGCTGAGGGGCTGGGCAAGTAGCCCCCCCATACCACGCTCCCTGACCACACTGATCAAATTCTGCAGATCGCTAAGCGGCAGGCAGGGCCGTGCCGCATCATGCACCAGCACCCAATCATCGGGAGCCGCCACACCCGCCAGGCTGTTGAGCCCGGAGAGGACTGAATCGGCGCGCTCAGCGCCACCCGGTGCGGAGGAGATTCTGGGGTCACTCAGGCTGCCGACCGCATCAGCACGGCGATCACCCGGATCAAGAACCACCACCAGACCCCGTAAGTCGGCACAGGCCAACAGCCCGCGCAAGGTGTGTTCCAGTAATGGGCTGCCAGCAATCTTTAGATACTGCTTGGGAACCTCCGACGCCATGCGCCGACCCGAACCGGCTGCCGGCACCACTCCCCAGAGGCTGCTCATGGGCGACGTTCTGCCCCGTCTTCCGAGCCCTCCACAAACTGATAGTACTGCTCGCCCTCTTTGATGAGGCCCAACTCTTCGCGAGCATGCTGTTCCACAGCACGATGGCCGTTCTGAAGCTCCAAAACCTGCCGTGTCAGCGCATCATTACGGGCTTGAAGTTCAGCATTGCGTTGCTCTTCAACGGCAATTTTTTCACGCAGGCGCACACCCTCTGCAATCCCTCCCTCGGCAAACCAAAGCCGGTACTGCAACACCAGCACCAGCGCCAGAAGTGTGGCCAGGAGGATGCGCACCTGTCAGCCCCTACTGAATTCAGCAGCACCCCGGTAGGGTGCAGTGAGACCAAGGGCCGCCTCAATACGTAGCAGGCGATTGTATTTAGCCACCCGATCGGAGCGACACAGGGACCCGGTTTTAATCTGCCCGGCACCCGTCCCGACAGCCAGATCTGCGATGGTGGCATCCTCAGTCTCTCCTGATCTGTGTGAAATCACAGCGCTATATCCTGAAGCGCGGGCCATGGCAATCGCGTCCAGCGTCTCCGACAGGGAGCCGATCTGGTTAAATTTGATCAGAATAGAGTTGGCAATACCTTCGCGGATACCGCGCTCGAGAATACCCGTATTGGTCACAAACAGGTCGTCCCCAACCAGCTGAATGCGCTCACCAAGCTTATCCGTCAGTACCGCCCAGCCCTCCCAGTCAGATTCATCCAGGCCGTCTTCAATGGAAATGATGGGATGGCGATCGCATAACTCGCCAAGGTAGTCCGCAAACTCTGAACTACTGAACTGACGTCCCTCACCACTGAGGTCATAAACCCCATCCCGATAAAATTCCGACGCGGCACAATCAAGTGCCAGTGTGATATCCGTTCCCAGCGCATAGCCAGCCCCTTCAACTGCCTCGGCAATGACATCCAGAGCTGCCGAATTGGAGGGCAGATCGGGCGCAAACCCGCCCTCGTCACCCACCGCGGTGGAGAGGCCCCGACTGGACAACACTTTTTTCAGGTGATGAAAAATTTCTGCGCCCATACGCAGGGCATCGGCAAATGTCTTGGCCGAGACGGGCTGGATCATGAACTCCTGGATATCAACATTGTTATCGGCGTGCTCACCGCCGTTGATGATATTCATCATGGGCACCGGCATGGACATCTGGGTATTACCCGCCAAATTGGCGATGTGCTGATACAGGGGTAGACCGCTGCAAGCCGCAGCGGCCTTGGCCGCCGCCAGGGATACCGCCAGTATGGCGTTGGCACCAAACTGCTCTTTATTCTCGGTACCGTCCGCTGCAATCATGCGCTCGTCGATGCCCCGCTGGTCACAGACATCATGGCCTAACAGCAAATCGCGAATCGGACCGTTTACGTTCGACACCGCGCTGAGAACGCCTTTCCCCAAATAGCGTTGTGCGTCACCGTCACGGAGTTCGAGGGCCTCCCTGCTGCCAGTGCTGGCACCCGAGGGTGCGCAGGCGGTCCCCATGACGTCATTCTCCACGGTGACCTCGGCCATAACCGTTGGGTTACCGCGCGAATCCAAAACTTCAAAGGCGCGCACGTCGACGATTTCGTTCACTTCAGGGTTCTCCAGTCAGGGTCAGGGTATAGCGAGGTAAGGCAGGGTCTTCACGGCGTCATCCACCTTTTTTACCTGCTCAAGAAACGGTTCAAGAAGGTGCAGTGGCAGCGCACTGGGGCCATCACAAAGGGCCTCATCTGGGCTGGGGTGGGCCTCCAGGAACAGTCCCGCCAGACCAAGAGCCATCCCCGCCCGTGCCAAGGACAGGACCTGCTGTCGCCGGCCGCCGGAAGCGCTGTCACCGGGCGCACGGCGCTGCAGGGCATGGGTCACATCAAAAATCATCGGTAGACCACCAGTGACTTGCTGCATAACGCCAAAGCCCAGCATGTCGACCACCATGTTGTCGTAACCAAAATTGCTGCCACGCTCGCAGAGCAGCAAGCGTTCGTTACCGCACTCGCGGAACTTTTCCACGACGTGGGCTATTTGCTCTGGGCTGAGGAACTGGGGCTTTTTGATATTGACCACGGCATCGGTTCGGGCCATGGCCTGCACAAGGTCTGTCTGCCGGGCCAGAAAGGCAGGCAGCTGAATAATGTCACAGACCTCAGCAGCTGGCGCGGCTTGCTCCGGCGTATGCACGTCTGTCAGCGTCGCAACACCCAGCGCCCGCTTGACGCCGGCCAGCTGCGCCAAACCCGCCTCGAGGCCCGGCCCCCTGTAGGAGTGCACCGACGAACGATTAGCCTTGTCGAAGGAGGCCTTGAAGACCAGAGGGATCGACAGGCGATGGC
>JAKMEU010000240.1 GCA_022425845.1 Luminiphilus sp.
GCCGACACAATACACACAACAGCTGGACCCAAAATGTGGCCTCGCTGACCCAAGGTGACAACGAGCAGACCAACGTGGCTTATATGCATCCCGATGACATGTCAGCGCTGAGTATTGATCCAGGGCTGCCCGTCGACATCGCATCTGATGCTGGCACCATCAGGTTGCCGGTCGCGCCCCTTGGCACCCTCGAGCGGGGGCTGGTGTCGGTACCTCACGGTTGGGGCCATCAACACGCAATCGGACTCAATATCGCCAGCAAACTGAAAGGCGCCAACGTCAATATACTGGCTGCAGACGGGCCTGACGCGCTTGAGCAGCATTCAGGGATGGCCCATCTCACGGGCATACCGGTTTCTGTGACGCTTGCCAGTGCGCCCGTGAACGTAGCAAGCTGGTCAGGTATCTGAACCCCATGATTGTCATTATGGTCGTCGATGCCTGGGATCAGCCGTTTAACGGTACCGTCGTCTCATCACGCCGCTTCGCAGAAGCGCTGTTAGCCAGGGGTGTTGGTGTCCGTGTCATGGCATTGGAAGGACAGGAGAACCCTGTGGCCGGTGTGGAGCTCTATGAGTTTCCCAGGCTATCGATTCCGGGGGTCAATGGCATGATGGAGACCATGCGTGTCATGCTCGCCAAACCTGATCGCTCTCGTATCAGGGAGGCGCTCGCTGGAGCCAGCGTGCTGCACGTCCAGTTCCCGTTGTTTTTGGGCGCATGCGCGATATCCGAAGCGCGTAAGATAGGGCTGCCCACAGTGGCCTCTTTTCACCTGCAGGCTGAAAATATTCTTCGAAATCTCAAACTACCTACACCTTTGCTTGCCCGTGGCGTCTACGCCTTGATGCGTCGGTTTATTTTTGACCGCTGCGACACCGTGATTGCCCCCTCGGTGTTCGCCCGTGACCTCATACGCCAGGTGGGAATCGGGACCCCGGTTGAAGTCCTTTCCAATGGCATTCCAGCGCATCACTTGAAGTCTTTCAGGTTGAGGGAAGGCCTCCCGCAACAGGTCAAGGTACTCTGCGTCGGTCGCCAGGCTGCCGAGAAGCGCTACGATATTATTCTCCGGGCCCTGGCTGGCCTGGAGCAGCGGGATCGGTTTCACGTAACCTTTGCTGGCCTTGGGCCGGAACGCGATTCATTACAACGGCTAAGCAATGCATTGGGCGTAAATGCCACCTTCACGGCGCCCTCAGACCCGGAACTGGAATTACTGTACGCCAACGCGGATCTTTTTCTCCATGCTGGGGAGAGCGAACTGGAGGGCATGTCGGTTATGCAGGCGATGGCGGCGGGTGTGCCCGCCATAGTATCCAATTCAAAGGCTTCAGCCGCTGGAGAACTGACGGCCATACCCGAGAGTCGCTTTGACTTCCCCTCCAGTGAGCACCTGGCGGACAGGATCCGTGCCTTCGACGGCAATCCAGCTCTGGTACAGCAGGCCAGTCGAGAAAATGCAGAGGCAATGTTGCCGCTTGCCCATGAAACGTCGGTCAAGAATCTTCTGGCTATTTATGCGCAGAACTGTCCCGCTGGCTGGCTGACGGAAGGAATCAATGAGGCGGCTTGAAGCCTGGGTAACCCGCTGCTTCAACCATCCCAGAAAAACAGTCCTTGCACTGCTGTGCGTGACCGTGCTGGCAGGCTTGCACGGACTGGGGAGCTTCCAACTCAACTCATCTATGGATGAGGTCATCCTGCCCCGTGCTTCCGAGCAGTGGTTCAGTGACGACGAGAATCTCAAGTCTGCGTTTCCGCAACTACGGGACCTGGCTATCATTGTGGTGTCAGGAGCCTCCCCGGAGAAGGTCTCCGTGGCGGCGGACCAACTTCTTGCCCAGTTGCCCGCAGCGATCTCTCCGGAGCAGATTGCAACGCCCATGCGTGAATCCGCTGTTCGGGACGCCATCGCGTTTTATCTGGGTGGCGATGATTTCCAGGGATTGATGGCTTCGGTAAATCTTTTAGCCACCCTCAGCACCACACTCCATGATGCCGGTGCGCTCACAGGCGCTTTGGGCATCCTTGCTCGGGAACTCCCAAACGACGCACCACCGGTGTTGATGGACCTGTTACAAGGACGCAAGGCTTCCCTTGATGAACTGGCGAGGTTGGTTGATATGCCACCCGCTGTGGAGGGGAAGGATGGCCTGTTTTACGAACTGGTACTGGTCAATATTGAACCCGACTATGCCGCGCAGATGCCTGCCGCTGATATTGTGACTGGGCTGCAGGGCTGGGTCGACCCTGTCGCGCAAGCCTTTCCCGAGCTGTCCATCGCCATGACCGGAGATGTGGTTCTGGCCCACGAGGAGATCTCGGATGCGCTGGGCGGCGTTAAGCTTGCCGCGGCCCTGTCCACCGTTTTTCTCGTTTTGGTCGTGGCGATTGGCGTTCGGTCCTGGGTCCTGACACTGGGTATGCTGGCTTTAGTGGGCATAGGCAGCATCTGGACCCATGCCCTGGCCATGGTGACGGTAGGGCAATACAACACGCTGTCACTGGCATTCCTTGTTATGTTTTTTGGCTTGGGGGTTGATTTCGGCTTGCATTACGGTCTCGCCGTGCGTGAGGCGAGTTCCGACAGCAATGCCGTTGGCCGGGCCGCCAGGAACACCGGGGTCGCCCTGTTTCTGTCAGCGGCGACCACAGCATGGGCCTTTCTCTCCTTTACGCCCACCGAATATCGGGGTCTTGGTGAATTGGGTGTGATTTCTGCCGGTGGCATGCTGGTTGCCATCTTCCTTACCGTTACCCTGCTGCCGGCACTGTTTGGGTTGCTTGGGCTGCCGCAGGCGAACGGACCCCCGTCAGTGGGATCGAGGCTCAGATGGCCATCGGTAAGAACGGCGTTGATCATCTGGCTGGTGCTCGGTATCGCGGGCGCCTTGAAAGCCCGGGATGCCAGTTTCGATTATTCAGTGGCAGGATTGCGGGATCTCGATACCCCTGCCATGACCTTGCTGGAGCAGTTACAGCAGGCAGGCTTCAGCACGGATTACAGTATCTCGACCCTTGTTGAACCCGCCGAGATTGAAAACCTGACCTCGGAACTGTTGTCTCTTGATGCCGTAGGTTATGTAT
>JAKMEU010000127.1 GCA_022425845.1 Luminiphilus sp.
CCATAGTGGTCAATGGCAAGGCCTACATCGTGGACTTTGGTCCGGGCGTGGTCCGCCGCGCCGCAGCAGCTTCGAAGGAATATGGGGGCTCAATACCAGCTTTGAATGTAGACCAATTGGGCGTTGCCTTCCTGACCCACCTGCACCATGACCACAGCGCTGGCCTGCCCGACCTGGTCTATACCAGTTGGACTCATGGGCGCGAGGGCCCATTCGAACTCTACGGCCCACCGGGCATTGCAGCGATGGCCAAAAACGTGGGCGAGGCCTGGCAGGAGGATAATCGGTACCGACTCTACGGACTGGAGCCGGCAACCCCTGACGGCTGGCAAATCAATGCCCATGAAATTACCGAAGGCGTCATTTACACCGACGATCGCATTACGGTCGAGGCCTTCAAAGTGAAACACGGCACCTGGCCCAATGCCTTCGCTTACCGCTTTACCACTCCGGACAAAGTGATCGTGATTTCAGGCGATGCTGCCTACGACCCAAAAATGGAATCCATGGCAAGGGGCGCGGACGTTCTCATTCATGAAGTCGTTTCAGAGCGAGCGCTGGAGCAGCGGTCCGAGTTCTGGCAGAACTACCATCGCAGTAACCATACAACCAGCCACGAGCTCGCGGGGCTCGCGAGTCGGGCCAAACCCAAACTGCTGGTGCTGTACCACGTGTTGGTCTTTGGTCTGGAAGACGGCGTTGTTCTTGAAGAAGTCAAGGCAGAATACGACGGGGATGTGGTTTTGGCTGAGGATCTGGATGTCTTTGATTGACGCAGTAAAACGGCCCCATCATAAAGACGAGGCGGGTGGTCCCGCCTCGTTTCAACCGTGATGCATGCTGTTAAGCGGGGCTAAAAGCCACGCTTAACAGGACCTTGATGACGCCGGTTTAAGGCGCCACCTCGGCCGAGCACACAGATACGGAATCGTTACAGACCTGGTAAGCATCACCCGACAAATAATTTCTGTCTCGCCAAAATCCATCATTACGGGTGCGAGTTACCTGACTGCCATTGAGGAATATTCTGACCCGCGAACCGTCGGCGCCCGACCAGGAAATACTGGCACGGTTGCCTTTGCGGTTAAGGCTGACGTCTATAGCAATACTCGCCGGAGGCGGTTCGGGGGCATCAACTACAGACACCGACTGACTGGCGGTGTCGACACCGCCGTCGCCGTCATTGACCTCGAGGGTGACCGTATAGCTACTTGCAGCGCCAAAAGTATGGCTGGCCGTCATACCCGAAGCCGTACTGCCATCGCCGAAATCCCAGGCATATTGCAGGCTGTCGCCGTCGGGGTCAGAAGAGGCCGAGGCGTCAAAACTCACTGATGTCTCCGTATCGACGCCATCGGCGGGCGATATGGAAAACCCAGCGGTGGGCGCCCGGTTCTCCGGCGCCACCGAGATCACCACAGTGGCTGAATCGGAGAACTCGCCATCGCTGACGGTGAGGGTCGCCGTGTACTCACCCGCGACCGTGTAGGTGTGGCTTGTTGCCTCGCCAGAGTCCGAAGCCCCGTCCCCGAAGTCCCAAAGCCAGTTACTAATACCGGCGTCATCAGTGGAGCCCGAGCCGTCAAAATTCACCACCAGGGGCGCTTTGCCGGACACAGGGCTGGCATCGATACTGGCCACCGGCGGCTGGTTGACCGGCGGGCCCGAGCCCTCGTAGTTAACCGTCAGACTCAGGCCGCTGTAGCTGGAGTAAGCCCGAACCATAATGTAGTAAGTGGCGGAGGTGGGGCTGGCCACCGAACAACTCTCGGAACTGCCCGCTGAATAGGGCCGGCAATCCCAAGCGCTGACGGTTGGCAGGGCACCGCCCCGCAGATAGAGATCCGCGTCGCCGTTGGGGCCCGATGTCTGGACCACCAGGTTGGTGGCACCCGCAGGCAGGGTCACACTGAAGAATTGCTCGTCTCCGTTGGAACCGCTCAGGTTGCTGACGGTTTCACCGTTGGTCAGTTCCTGGGGCGGCGGCGGCGGCGGCGTCACGGGGTAATCAGGCAGGTTGCTACAGCCGTACTGGCTGATCACCGCAGAGGCGTCCTTAACTTGAATCAAGCCATAGCCGTAGCTGTCATCGGGTCCTGCCGCGCCCAGATCCTCGGCGGAGACCGCCAGGGCCTGCCGGATTTGCCCGGCGGTGCACGCTGCGTGGTTGCTCCAGAGTAAAGCAGCGACACCGGATACGTGGGGGGTGGCCATGGACGTGCCGTTGTACTGGGCATATTGGTTGCCGACCGTGGTGGAATCCACCGAAACGCCCGGGGCGGCTAGTTCCACCTGATCGTTACGATTGGAAAAATAGGCATGGCTCTTACTCGAATCCAGGGCGGCCACGCTGACCACCGAGTCATAGGATGCGGGGTAGGAGTAGCTGGTGTTGCCGTCGTTCGAGGCCGCCGCGATCGACAGCACGCCGGCCGCAAGAGCATCTGCGAAGGCCTGATTCTCGTTAGAAGAGGCCCCGCCGCCGCCCAGGCTCATGGAGACAATCTGGGAGCCATTGGCCACGCAGTCATCCAGGGCTTCTATCAGGTCTGAACCGTTGGTCCAGGACCCGCTGTTGTTGAATACCTTGACGATGTGCAGCGACAGATTGTCACCCGTGTGCACGCCTATCACGCCGGTATTGTTGTTGCCCAACGCCGCAATGGTGCCCGCCACGTGGGTACCATGGCTGTTACCGGGATAGTCCCAGGCATCACCCGTCTGAGACATACCGCTCACCCTGCTACGCCCGGGTAAATCTTCGTGCTCTATGTCATAGCCCGAATCAATGATGCAGACTTTGCGCGCCAGACTGCCGGGCGCCAGTCCGCTACCGGGGGCCGCCTGTACCATAGTGATGCCATAGGGGATGGTTTCACTGGAACTGTTGGCCGTCATGTAACGACGCGGGTCAAGCTCATACTTCGACCTGCTGAAAAGGGGGTGGCGAAGAATTTTTTTGAGGTCTTTTTCCGACAGGTCCGCCGCGATCAGGTCCCGGTACTTGAGCTTTTTAACCTCCTTGCCGTTATTGTTTTTAACGACACCCAGCGCCTGACCGCCCTGCCCCGGAGCATGACTGATCATGTAGCGCTTTTCATCGGGCGCAGCGCTTAAACCTGCACCCCATAACGACATAAGCAACGCCGTGACCATAGTGAGCCCAATCGCTGATAGTTTGAATCGGTTCATCGCGGTTCCCCCCCGGGTTTCGCTGTTCGCAGGCCACTAGCCCGTCGGTTATTTTCGTTTTACAGCGTCCTTGATCCGACGCGCCTCTACTACCGACCTTTGGGCAGACACAGCATTTCGTCAAAGTTTTTTCATTTTTATGTGATATGTATCACATTTTTTAACGCTTAGTATATTTCTTCTTAATGCATAGCGGCTTTTTGTTGCGTATGGGGCTGGCATCACAGGGGCATCGCCTCCGTAACATCAAACCAAGCCTCTATGGACGATTCCTGCCCTTACTCGCCGCAAGACGAAGGCACCGCAGCAAACTGCCACCGCCGAAACCTGTGGTGGCAGGGCAAGCTCGGGGTTAACATCGGCCCACCGAAATGCTCATTTGAAACGCCCTTTTTTGATCACATGGCGTCGCCCGGAGACCCCCACTATGCCGCCCGTATTCCGCCTGATATTGCCTATCGCCCTGCTGACGGTCCTTGTCAGGGCGGACGCCGATGACCTGCTGTCCTATCAGGAGCAAGCCATTATCGACTGGACAGACGCGCACAGCGATCAGGCAATAGAACTGCTTGAAGAGACCGTCAATATTGGCAGCGGCACCATGAATCACAGAGGCGTGCGTGCGG
>JAKMEU010000131.1 GCA_022425845.1 Luminiphilus sp.
GGCGGCGGCAGCTCAATGGATGTTGCCAAAGTAGTCTCGGTGTTGATGACGGGCGACCAGTCGCTTCAGGCCCTGTATGGCGTCGATCAGGTGAGTTCAGGGCGGCTGCCCCTGGTCCTTGTTCCCACCACCGCGGGGACCGGATCGGAGGTCACGCCGGTTGCTGTCATTACGACGGGTGAGACCACCAAAGCAGGGGTAAGCTCCCCCGTGCTGCTGCCCGACCTCGCGCTGTTGGACGCCGAACTCACGCTGGGTTTGCCCCGTGCTGCGACAGCGATGACGGGTATTGATGCGATGGTCCACGCGATTGAGGCCTACACATCAAGGATCAGGAAGAACCCGATTTCGGATATGTTGGCACTGAGGGCTCTACGGCTGCTGAGCGGCAACATGCAGACGGTACTGGACAATCCTTCAGATATCGACGCCCGGGAGGCCATGCTGCTGGGCTCGATGTTCGCCGGACAAGCCTTCGCCAATGCGCCGGTGGGGGCAGTGCATGCATTGGCGTACCCCCTGGGGGGGCATTACCACATCCCCCATGGCCTCAGTAACTCCCTGATGCTGCCCGCTGTGCTCGCCTTCAACACGTCGGCTGTTGAAGCCAGCTATGGTGAACTGGCCGGTGAACTGCCCGGCGATATACCGCGCAGCGGTGAGGGGCTGGTGTCGTGGTTCGAGCAGCTGATTCGCGGTTCGGGCTTGCCCGCGACGCTACAGGCTGCGGGTGTCCCCGCTGACGATCTACCCCGGCTGGCGGCTGACGCCATGTTGCAGCAGCGACTACTGGTCAACAACCCGGTAGATGTTGATGAAGCGACGGCCCTCTCGCTGTACGAGCAGGCCTGGGCCGGTTGATCATGTCCCGTCCACAACCGGCGCCCAGAGATCGCTTCAGAAAGTTTTATGAGTTGGCGACACGCTGGGCCGACAATGACATCTACGGCCATGCCAACAACGTTGTCTACTACGCCTGGTTCGACACGGTGGTCAACCGTTTCCTCATTGAGTTCGGGGGTTTGCGACCGGGCCTTGATCCCGTAGTGGGCTATGTTGTGACCTCAGGTTGTGACTATTTTTCTCCTGTGAGTTACCCGGAGCCCATTGAACTGGGTCTGCGGATTGAACGGTTGGGCAGTAAGTCGGTGTCCTGGGAAATTGGCGTGTTCACCCAGGGCGCTGAACAGTCCTGCGCTACAGGCCGATTCACCCATGCCTTTGTGGATCGATCATCAGGTCGCTCCGCGGATATCCCTCCCGCAATTCGTGAAGCGCTGGAAAGCCTGTCGTCCTGAGGCTCAGGCGTTGCCTCGCATTCGAGCTGCGGCGATCACAACAAAAAACAGGATGGCAGCGGCACCAAGGGCTGACAGCGTTGGATCCTGTTGATACAGAAAGCCGCAGATCAGGGGGCCTGTTACAAACCCAGCGGCCGGGCAGGCCGTGACCAGACCCGCTGCGGCACCCTGCTCCTCAAGCGATACTGCCAGGGAGGCCGACGCTGCGATGGCCGGCACGGCGAGGCCCAGCCCGGCGCCCAGGGCCGCCATGCCCACCAGAACCATGGGAAAAGAGCCCGGAATCGCGATCACAAGGGCGCCCAACAAGAGCAGGGCAACCCCTGATCGAATCAGCGTAATGGGTCTGCCCTGAAAGCGGGCGGCGACCAACAGTTGCATGCTGAAGGAGAAGAGCGCCGCGACCATCAAGGCAAAGCCCGTGTACTGGGCAGTTTCAGTTCCGGTAAGGGACAACATGTCCTGCAATCGGAAACCCAGTGTTTGCTGCAGTCCGGCAAAGCCGGTGAACCCCCCGAAGGAGCAGAGCAGGTATAAGCGCAGTCTGGGGTCTGCAAACCGCAGCCGTTTGGTGGCACGGGCTTTAAGGTCTCTGGGTTTGCCCGCGGGCAGTTTGAATGCCATGAGCAGCGCTGCTGCTGCAGCCAGAAAGCTCGCCGTGTAGAGCGGAAAGAGCAGGCCGAACCCTGCCAGCGCGCCGGCCACAATGGGGCCGATAATCATGCCCAGGCTGCTGGCCGTCCCGAGGCGCGCGAGGGCCCGGGTGCGGTGGATGCGCGCGCTGAAATCCGCTGCATAGGCCGCAGCCCCCGGGTTGGTGGCGGACATCACCACAGCCTGTGAGCAGCGTCCCATCAGTATCAGGGCAAATAGCAGCGACCCCGACACCCAGCCCCGCATCGCGGAGTCGAATATCAGGGCAAAAATGAAATTACCGACGGCATAGCCCGTCAGCCCGATTACGATCACCGGTTTTCTGCCGATACGATCTGACATCCGGCCCCAGACGGGTGAAGCTGCACTGAACACCAGTGCTGATGAGGCAATGATGGTGTTGATCTGCATCACGCTGAGATCAACCTCCCTGCCCAGGGGCGGCAGTATGGCAAAGATGAAGGACTGCCCAACGGCCGTCGTCAGCAGGCCGAGGGTCAGCAGGCTCAGCTGCAATCCGCTCAGGCGCTGGTCATCATCTGGATTGATCGAGTCTGTTGGCATGGGTATCCCTGTGGGTGGCACCGCGCATCCTAGAGCAAGTGGCGCTGAACTCAATGTTTTCAGCTTCCTGATAGACAGGGCAGAGGTGTTCAAATAGACTAACGTCCCAGCCTCTGGGGCTCTTTCGGTGGGTAGTGCCGGTGTCCCAATGTTACTCGAGCCCCGCCACCGTCTCCTTATGATAGAGGCGGTTTGTGTGGCCCTGGCGCAACAACCACGGCTGTGTAGGCCCTGCCAATTGGGAGATGAATGTGTCAAAAGCCGCTATCCTCGCCTTGGAAGATGGCACGATTTTTCGCGGCTGTTCCATCGGCGCCGACGGTGAAACAGTCGGTGAAGTTGTTTTCAACACCGCTATGACGGGCTATCAGGAAATCCTGACTGATCCATCCTACGCCCGACAAATTGTCACGCTGACTTACCCCCACATTGGAAATACCGGCATCACCGGCGAAGATGAGGAGTCCTGGGGCATTCGCGCGGCGGGCCTGGTTATCCGTGACCTGCCTTTGGTGGCCAGCAGCTGGCGTAGCGAGCAGAGCCTTTCAGATTATTTGGTGGCCCAGGGAACAGTGGCCATCGCCGACATTGATACCCGTAAGCTCACGCGGATTCTCCGGGACAAGGGAGCCCAGAGCGGTTGTCTCCTGGCGGGCGACAGTCCGGATCCCGAGCGGGCCCTGGCGTTGGCCCGGGGCTTTGAGGGCCTCGTGGGAATGGACCTTGCCAAAGAGGTGTCGACGGCGGAACCCTACAGTTGGCATGAAGGGAGCT
>JAKMEU010000144.1 GCA_022425845.1 Luminiphilus sp.
GGCGTTGATGCGCCACCCGGACTCCAGCAGGCACAAAATACCGCCAGAAACCGACCTGACGGACGGCCCAACGGCCTGACCGAGCGCTGGCTTCGGCTGATTGGCAGGATAGGCCCAAAGGTATAAAGTGCGCGCTTTCCAGTCGTGATAAGGATAGCCAATGCGCACGCTCATTGTCGCCCTTGTGGCCGGGTTCGCTCTGCATGCGGATGCCGACCCGTTCCCCTCTACCTACGAAGCACTGCCCGCGGCCCCCACGCTGATTACAAACGCCACCATTCTCACGGGTGATGGCCAGCGCCTCGATGGGGCTGCGCTGTACATTGCAGATGGCAAAGTCGTCTCTGTAGGTGAGCCCGAAGAAATCGCAGATGGCACAACCGTCATCGACGCTGCTGGCGGCTGGATCACCCCTGGCATCATTGATGTGCACTCGCATTTGGGTGTGTACCCGAGCCCAGGTGTTTCTGCGCATTCAGACGGTAACGAGGCCACCGCGCCCGTCACGGCCGAAGTGTGGGCCGAGCACAGCGTCTGGCCGCAGGATCCCGGCTTTTCCAGAGCGCTGGCCGGCGGCGTCACGGCCATGCAGATACTGCCCGGCTCTACCAACCTGTTCGGCGGCAGAAGCGTCACCCTGAAAAACGTGCCTGCAGGTACCTATCAGGCCATGAAATTTCCGGAAGCCCCCTACGGTCTCAAGATGGCCTGTGGAGAAAACCCAAAGAGGGTCTATGGCGGTCGCAAGCAGGCGCCATCCACACGCATGGGTAATGTCGCGGCGTACAGGGCATCCTGGATCCGTGCCCAGCGCTACATACAGGACTGGGAACAGTACGAGCAAAAAATGGCCAAGCAGGAGGCGGAAGGTAGCGACGATGGCAACAGTGCCCTCGCAGCAGCACTGATCAAATCTCCAAAACGCGATCTTGAGCTGGAAACACTCGCGGGCGTACTCCGGGGCGACATCATTGTGCATATGCACTGCTACCGCGCCGACGAGATGATGACGATCCTCGATATGGCAGAGGAATTTGGATACCGAATGGGCACCTTCCACCACGGAGTCGAAGCCTACAAAATCGCTGATCAGCTCGCAGAGAACAACGTGTGCGGGGCGCTCTGGGCCGACTGGTGGGGATTCAAAATGGAAGCCTATGACGGCATTCAGGAAAATATCGCCCTGGTAGACCGGCCGGAGAACGGCTGCGCCATCGTTCATTCAGACTCTGACGAAGGCATCCAGCGACTCAACCAGGAGGCCGCCAAAGCCATGAGTAAGGGACAGGCTGCCGGCCTTGATATTCCCCCAGAGCGCGCCATCCGGTGGATCACCTCCAACGCAGCCAAGTCTCTTGGCATTGAAAACCAGACCGGCACTCTTGCGCCCGGCATGATGGCTGATGTCGTTCTCTGGAACCAAAACCCCTTCAGCGTTTACGCCAAAGCGCAGCAGGTCTTTATAGACGGCGCGCTGGTTTACGATCGTGACAACAAAGCCCTGCAACCCCTCTCCGATTTTGAGTTGGGGCAACTTATGGAGGCCAACCGATGAAAGCTGGATTACTGACGCTTGCGCTTATCATTGCCGCCCCTCTCGCCTGGGCACAGGACCTATTGATCACCAATGCGATGCTGCATTCCCTGACGGATAAAGGGGTGATTGAAAACACCGACATTCTCATTAAGGAAGGGCGCATTGCGCGCATAGCACCCCGCATTCCCACCAATAAAATGATTCGTGTCATCGACGCACAGGGACTGCCCGTAACACCCGCCCTTTTTGCTGGCGTTACGGTATCGGGCTTGAGCGAAGTGGAAATGGTCCGAGAATCGGTGGACAGCAGTTATCGCTCGCTCTATACCGACTTGATGCATCCGGAATTCGATGTGCGAGTCGCTTATAACCCGCACTCAAGCGTTATTCCGATCACTCGCGTGGAAGGTTTTGGCTACGCATTGCTGGCCGCCACCCGGGGCGATCGTAGCCTGACGGGACAGGGCGGACTGGTGCGATTCGACGGCGGGTACAGCAGCTTTGAGGGCCAGCCTGTCGTCTATATACAGACCT
>JAKMEU010000153.1 GCA_022425845.1 Luminiphilus sp.
TGCTCCAGGATATAGCGATCCTTACGGGTGGTACTGTGATCTCAGAAGAAGTCGGTCTCGACCTGGAAGCTGCGTCACTTGAGCACCTCGGAACGGCCAAGCGCATCACGATGGACAAGGACAACACCACTATCGTTGATGGTGCAGGTGATGGGGAAGCGATCAAGGCGCGGGTCAACGAGATTCGGGTCCAGATCGAGAACACCAGCTCTGACTACGACCGCGAGAAGCTTCAGGAGCGCGTTGCGAAGTTGGCGGGCGGTGTTGCAGTCATCAAGGTCGGTGCTGCTACCGAGATCGAGATGAAGGAAAAGAAAGCCCGTGTTGAAGATGCACTGCATGCAACGCGTGCCGCTGTGGAAGAAGGTGTTGTCGCAGGTGGTGGTGTGGCGCTTGTTCGGGCTATCAGCCAGATCGAAGGCCTGACCGGTGATAACGAAGACCAGAACATTGGTATCGCGGCAGCGCTGCGCGCCATGGAAGGTCCGCTTCGCCAGATCGTTGCCAATGCAGGTGATGAAGCCTCTGTTGTACTCGATAAAGTGCGTCAGGCCGAAGGTAATGTCGGCTACAACGCCGCCACTGGCGAGTACGGCGACATGATCGCCATGGGCATCCTAGATCCTGCCAAAGTGACGCGCACTGCACTGCAGGCAGCGGGTTCTGTTGCGGGCCTTATGATCACGACTGAAGTGATGATTGCTGAGTCTCCCAAGGACGATGCTGCTGCGCCTGCTATGCCCGATATGGGCGGCATGGGCGGTATGGGCGGCATGATGTAAGAGCTCCGGCTCGAAGGACTTAAAACCCGGCCCCGGCCGGGTTTTTTTATGCCCGCTATGTTGAGTCGAGTGGCTGCCCTGCCTGTGGTCCGATCACGGGTGCGCAGTGGCGGTCAGTAGTGGGGGTCAGTCCTGGGGAGCGCGCTGCACTGGGTGCGGGTGCAGCGCTGTACACTGCAGTGCTCGTTCAGGATGAAAAGCTGGACGGATTGAGGTACCCCAGGCTCCCAATTTTCTCTATGCTCTTGCGATCTCGGACGGATTGAGGCCGGATTATGTTGTTGCTGATAGCGGGCGTTTCACTGTGGACATTGGCCCACCTATTTAAGCGTCTTGCCCCAGGCTTACGCGCCGGGCTGGGGGATGCGGGCAAGGCGGCCATCGCGATCGTCATTGTGGCGTCGGTGGTACTCATGATCCTTGGCTATTCCCATGCCGAAGGTGATTTTTATTGGGGCCGCAGTCCCTCCATGGTCGGTATCAACAATCTGCTGATGCTTCTGGCTGTCTATTTAATGGTCGCAGCCAGCACCGGCAGCTGGATCACGGGTAAAATCAGGCACCCGCAACTGACAGCGATCAAGAGCTGGGCTGTGGGACATCTCCTTGTTAACGGTGATACTCCCTCCCTCATTTTGTTCGGCGGGTTACTGGCCTGGGCGGTGGTCAGCGTTATTCTGATCAATAGAAAAGATGAGCCCCCCGTGCGGACGGGCAAGACTACGCCGGGGAGAGAGGTGATTACCGGGGTAGCTGCTATTTTGGGCTTTGGTGCTATTGCTTTTGTTCATATCTACCTGGGTTATCCCGTATTTGGCTGAAAGATCCCTAAGGCCTGATGGGCGCGTCAGTCACTTTCTCCTTAAAACGGGCGGACCACGAACACCCAGGCCACGTACATCCAGGCCACGAGCGTGATAGCCGAGACGGGTAGCAAGCTGGTCGCCGTTTTAGCTCACCTTGCTGCACCCATTGGCCTTGTTTCAAGCCTTTCCATAGGTGATAAGGGTGCAGCGCCTCCCGCGCTCACAGGTCATGGTAATTTTTATTGTGAGGTCTATAATCACAGCCTAGCCAGGCAGGGGATTTGGCGAGGGACGACCTGTCCCAGTAGAACAAACAGGAGATCAAGCCATGTACGAAATCGAATTTCTAGGTCGTTACCTCCATGTGCTGGTCGGTATTGTGTGGATCGGCATGCTGTATTACTTCAACTTTGTCCAGACTGAGTACTTCAAGGAAGCGGAGGCGGGCGCCAAGGCCGATGCCATGGCCAAGCTTGCTCCTCGTGCACTGTGGTGGTTTCGTTGGGGCGCTATGCTGACGTTCCTGACGGGAGCCTACCTTCTGCATAAAGTTGGCGCCTTTGGGGCGACGATGCCAGCAATTTGGATGGGCGCTCTTGCCGGTACCTTTATGTTTCTGAATGTGTGGATCATTATCTGGCCCAATCAGCAGATTGTGCTGGGAATGAAAGAAGGTGAGGGTCCGGTGGCCGCAGCGAAGGCTGGGCTTGCCAGTCGCACCAATACGCTGTTTTCTGGTCCCATGTTGCTGGGTATGCTGGCATCCAAGCATTTGCCCCTGGGGGGCACTGATACCGGGCTGTATGCGGCACTTGGTCTTATCGTGGTACTTGAAGCCAATGCACTGTTTGGCGGCCTTGGACCCATGAAGTCAGTCAAAGGTGTCATTCACAGCTCATTGGGACTGACCGTGGTTGTGTTCGGGTTGATGAACTACCTCTAATAAAGGCCTTGGCAAAGGAAAAAGCAGCCCTCGGGCTGCTTTTTTTTGGCGACCCATAAAGCGGGTATCGACTGAATCAGGGTCGCAGAAACGATGGAAAACGCAGGATTGGCCTCCTGTAAGAGGGTGTACGCGTGTCATGCAATTAGCAAGTAACGAAGCCAGCGTTGGGTATGGGGTCCAGAGGCCAGGTAAGTTGCGGGCCGGAGGATGCTTGGTGTTTGTGTTTCTCCTCATGGTCAGCCGCGGCGTGACCGGTAACACGCTGGTTCTGGTGTCGATCGACGGTTTTGGTCACGATTATCTCGACCGTTTTGAGCCGCCGGCGCTACTGGGGATCGCGGGAGAGGGATGGCGGGTGCGTCGTCTACTCCCGGTTTATCCCACCAATACCTTCCCGACGCATCTCTCCATGGCAACGGGTCTGTTGCCGGAGGTGCATGGTATCGAGGACAACCACTTCTGCGATCAATTGTTGAATGACTGTTATCACCTGGGTGCTGGCAAGCGAGAGCCACGGTGGCTAAAGGGAATGCCCATCTGGAGCTGGGTGGAAGCCCGGGGCGGTATAGCGGCAACCTATTTCTGGCCGGAATCGGATGCGCCCTGGGGCGGGCAGTTGCCCACGTACTATCTGCCCTACAAAAAAACAACGCCCTACGACCAGCGCATTGAGCAGGTTCTGCAGTGGTTGCGTTTGTCTGATGAGGAGCGGCCGCAGCTGGTCACACTCTATTTTTCACTGGTGGATACCGCGGGGCATGACTTCGGACCCGACAGTCCGGAGGTGGCGGCCGCCGTGCAGACGGTGGATCGGCACATAGGCGATCTGTGGCGGGGCCTGCAGGCATTGGAGCAGCCCGGAATCAACCTCCTGATCGTATCTGATCATGGCATGGCAGCTGTCAACGGCAGCAGCGCAATTGTGACCAGCGAGCTACCCCGGGGGCCCGGACTTGAGATGCTCCAGAGTCCCGCCCGGGTTCAGTATTACCCGAAAAATGAGGTTGAGGGTGAGGTTGAGGTTGAGGTT
>JAKMEU010000154.1 GCA_022425845.1 Luminiphilus sp.
GCGCTTGACCTCGAGCCCCTGATCGCCCTGCTGCCGCCACATTTGTCAGGCCCAGCCATCCCCAAACCCGAGGCTGTCCCGGATCGAGACTGGGAGCGGGTGTGGATGGACGAATTCAAACCCATGAAGCTCGGTGAACGCCTGTGGGTGTGCCCCAGTTGGTGCGAGCCCCCTGACCCCCAGGCAGTCAATATTCATCTTGACCCGGGTCTTGCCTTTGGCACGGGAACGCATCCCACCACCGCACTGTGCCTCACACACCTCGATGCCTGTATTCGTCCCGGTATGACGGTGGTGGATTACGGTTGTGGGTCTGGAATTTTGGCGATCGCGGCACTCAAATTGGGCGCCCGGCACGTATTGGGTGTGGACAACGATCCCCAGGCGATCATCGCAACAGATCAGAATCGCGAGCGCAATGACCTGCCTGATGGATGCCTTGAAGTCTGTTTGCCATCTGATGTGGCCGCCCATGATCTCGGCGAGGGGGCTGATGTTGTGGTGGCCAATATTCTCGCTGGGCCATTGGAGCAACTCTCCACAAGGCTTATCGGAATGCTCAGGCCGGGCGGCGAGCTGGTGCTCGCTGGGCTTTTGGCAGACCAGGCGCCGGCACTGATTCGCTGCTATGCACCGGAGGTCACCTTGTCAGCTTCGAGAGAGCAGGCGGGTTGGGTCATGCTGTCGGGCGTCCGCGAAGGGTAAGCCCCTAACCGTCGCGGGGTTTTCGCCCGCGTCGCGCTTTGATTGGGGGCCGCTGAGAAAAGGGCAAGCCACAGTCAGGAATTGGCTCTAAACTGGGCGAGATGTCCTACCCACCTTGCTGGAGCAAGGCTTTGCCCTGTACCGACTGGATACCAACGCCCCATCGTCACACCCCTGGCAAGCACCGATCTTGCCCAGCCCTGCGCTGCTTGCTTGCCCTTGCCCTGGTTTTCTGTGGTTGGCTGCCGTTGGGGGCACAGTCCCAACCCGCCGTCGCCATCAACCTACTGTATGCCACCAACCGCGTTCCATTGGACCACGACCGGAAGGAGGCGCATTTTGACAACGTGCCGGGCGCCCTGACCGTGGGCACGGCAACGGTTGTTGTCGAACCCGATATTGAGAGCGACACCGGTTCATGGCCGACTGTTCGCAATGCCGCACTGGAGCCCGGTTGGGTCGCCCTTGAGCCGTTTCCACAAAATGATCTGGCCGAGCTCGCGGATGCCCTGGCCCTTGAGCGCACCGACAGGACGGCCCTGGTCTACGTGCACGGTTTCATGAAGAGCTTCGAGGCCGCGGCACGTGATCTGGCAGGTATCGTCTATGGGGCCGGGTACCAGGGTGTGCCCATCGTCTTCAGCTGGCCCGCGGGGAGCAGTCCTTTGGGCTATGCCGACGATACGCTCAGTATGAACCGTTCGATTCCGAGCCTGTCAGCAGTGCTTGCGGCGTTGTCGACAACGGAACACATTGAAAAGATTCATCTCGTTGCCCACAGTATGGGCAACCAGGCGCTACTGGCGGTCTTGACGCAGATGATTCGCTCAGACCAGGCTGCGCATTGGAAGCGGGGTGAGCTGATTCTCTACGCCCCTGATGTTGATCGTGCAACTTTCATGACAGAGACCCTGCCTTTACTGCGCGAGAGTGATTTTCGGCCCACGCTGTACGTTGCAGCGTTTGATGTTCCCCTAATGTCTTCTCGAGTGGTGAATAACGGCCCCCGTCTGGGCGATGCCGATGCGGGCATTGCAGTAGACCCTGGAATGGATACAGTGGATGCGACTCCGGTTGCAAAGTTTCTCGACCGGCACAATCATCACCTGACCCGAGGCTCCCAGGCTGACGTGGGAAAACTGCTCGAGGGTATTGAGCCTGCGGATCGCACAACCCTGAGGGCTCGGGACAACGGATCGGGTCGGTACTGGGAAATCATTGGGGGCGAGGAAAACGCTCAGTGAAAAGAATAAAGTCCAGAGTTAAATGGGTTTACCGGCACTGGGCCGGAATGGCGCCCTACGCGCCCCTCTGTGTTGTGCTGTTGTTGGTCTCCGGCTGCACCTCATCGGGCCTGAAGCTGATGCCAGCCCCGGCGTTTGTCGATACCCAGGCCTATGAGCAGGCCGCGCAGGCAGCCTACGCCCGCTCGGATATGTCGGAGGTCCTGGAGATATTTTACACTTCTGATCGTATGCCCCCTGAAACCCCCGGCAGCTGTGGCTACACCCGTGAGCGCGGCGACAGGCTGCTTTTGGGGGCCAGCAGGGTCAGTGTGGGTGATGCTGACTGGAGTGCCTATGAGTTACATGAGCGCATCAAGGCGGGTGAGCAACTGACCATGCACTGCATGGAGGCGGTGGAGTACGGTGCGCTTTACTCAACGATGCCCCCTACGGATGAGGCGGGTGTCGATGCCTACTATTCTACGGATAACGAGGATCCTGTTCGGGCACCCGCGCGTGAATTTGCGCGGCAGATCAACCTGCAGATGGATCGCTCCGGACTGCGGGAGATCACGATCTTTGTCTCCGGCCTTGCCACGACCTTCAGCGAGAGCATGGAGCAGGCGGCTGGGCTCCACGAATTCATATTGCGCAGGGGAGCCACGATATCCTTCGCCTGGCCCGTGGGCAGTTCACCGCTGACAGCCAACAAAGATCGTATCAATGGCCGTGTCAGCGCACGCTCGCTACGCAACCTGATCCTGTTCCTGGTGGACCAGACATCGGCTGAGCGCATTAACATGATCGCCTACAGCGGCGGTGCCGATGTCGCTGCTTACGCTCTGTACCAGCTTCGCCTGTCCTATGCTGACCAGGCACCCCAGCGACTGCGGAAGGACCTGCGGCTGGGGAATATTATTCTGGCATCCCCCGACGCTGATTATGTTGAATTCAGAAATATGCTGCTGGATGGCCTCCTTGATATGGCAGACAACTTCACCGCCTATATCAACCCTACAGACAAAGTTGTCATGTTCTCTGAAAAATTATCAGCGGGGGCGCCGCGTCTGGGCAATCCAGGGCAGGTCAGCGATGTGGAGAAACAAATTTACCGTGACACCCAGAGAATCCACTTCGTAAGTCCTGAGGAGGGGGAGCGCATTTTGGGCACAACCGATCCCTTTGGGCATCAGTACTGGTACCGCAACCCCTGGGTAAGCTCCGACGTTCTGCTCAGATTATTGACAGATCTGCCCCCCGAGGCCCGGGGGCTCATACGCAGCGATGAGCGCGCCGTGTGGGATTTTCCCGAGGACTATCCGGCTCGCACCGAGGCACTGATGCAGCACTTTCTGTCGGGGGCGCCCGATTCCGACACCCCTGGCGGGGCGCCCTGACAAGGCGAGGGTGACGCTTTTTCAGGCCTCAGACAGCGCGTTTCGCTGACGGGTCGACCGGATAGGCCATCACCCCTGTGTCAGTAACTCCCTGAGATCGATCAAGGCCGCATTGGCACGGGAAATATAATTTGCCATGACCAGAGAGTGGTTGGCCCACAGTCCGAAGCCCGAGCCGTTGAGAATGATGGGACTCCATACGGTGGCCTGGGTTGCTTCCAGCTCGCGGATGATCTGCTGCAGGCTGACCCGGGCGTTCTTTTTATCCAGAACGTCGGCAAAATCGACTTCGGCGGCTTTCAAAAAGTGGATGAGTGCCCATGCCGCGCCCCGACTCTCGTAGAACACATCATCGATTTCCAGCCAGGGCGTTTGTATTTCGAGTTCTCCGGGCTCGTCGGTCGAAGCAGCCGCATCGGGGTCTCCGGCCAGGTCAGTATTGAGTCGGCGTTGTCCTACACTGGCGGATAAGCGCTGGGAGAGGCTGCCCAGACGCTTCTCGATCATGCTGAGCCAGAATCCGAGGTTGTCAGCGCGAGCATAAAATTGGGCCCCCTCGGCTCCCTGCCTGGGCAGTCGCGCCAGATAGGCCTTGAGATAGCGACTGGCGTCGCGATACTCGCTTTCAGAGGAGGGCAGTACCCAGCTGTCTGATTGGAAGTTGATGCGGGGTTCAGCAAGGGTCAGGTCGGCGTCTTCCCGGGATTGGCTCTGGGAGCGACTCAGCACCTCCCGTAGCGCACGGGCGAGATCCCGTGACTGTATGAGCGCGCCGTACTCCCAATTGGGCATGTTGTCCATGAACAGCCCGGGCGGAAAAATATCGTTATGGGTATAGCCACCGTCTTTCTCCAGCAGCGTGTCAATGACGCCAATCAGGGCGCCCGTGGTTGTGGTACCACGGACCACGGCCTGGCCATTGGCTGTGGCATAGGCCTGTGCTTTCTCGTTGACATCAAATTCGTCTGGGGCCGAACTCCACCATACGCCCAGCACGACCATCCCCAGTAGATACAGCGCGGTAACACCGGCCACCAGGCCGCCGACCCGCCCATCCAGTTTTTCAAGGCCAGACAGCAGCAGCGTGTCTTTAGCCTGTTGAATGAAGGCACCGATCTTTGATGTCACGGACATACGCTTCAATCCCTCAGTGATGGTGGTGATCCATCGGCATGGCGTCTCGCTGCACAGGTGCAGCCGTGCAGAACTTTGACGTCTGGGAATGGACACAGATTTCCACGGTGGTGCCCATCGCAGGCATGGTTTCGATACCCATCAGCATCAGGTGCGCGCCGCCGGGACTCAGTTCCAATACGTCACCGCTTTCGATACTGACATCGCCCATGGCAACCATGCGTACCTGGTCTCCACTCTGGCGACTGTCATGAAATGTGGCCGTTTGGGCCGCGGTCGCGGTGACATCGGTAATCACTACCGCCTCTGCACCTTGATTGATAATGCGACCATAGGCCGCCGTCATGGTTTGTGTGGGCGGCATGGCGCGAACCCAGAATCCTTCAAAGGCCAGTTCGGCGGCGGCATGATGGGCGCTCGCCAGCAATACAAACAGGATTGAACCCCGTTTGAGGATTGTCGAGAACGCTTGTTGCATACCTTGGCACCTCCAGGCAGTTGAATGCTCCCTCACAGGGGCTGTGGGTTTTGAGTCACGCGGTCCAGGGCGTCCAGAACGATAGTGCGGGTCAAAAGCTGGGGTAGCAAGAACGGTTCGCCAGCGCCGTCAGGCGGGTACATCACGTAAAGCGGGATGCCGCTGCGACCGTGGCTATTGACGAACTCACCAATGACAGGATCGTATTGTGTCCAGTCGGCCACCATATAAACCACGCCACGATCGGCAAACTCCTCGGTCATCTCATCCGTAAAGAGAACGGCCTGCTCGTTGGCGAGACAGGTAATGCACCAGTCTGCGGTGACATCCACAAACACAGGCACGCCCTCGGCACGTAAGCCTTGCAGAGAAGATGCTGTCCATGTGACCGTGCCCTCTCGCGTGCCAGCCGTTTGTGACCCTGTATCCGGCCCGCGAAAGGTGGCCAGGGTCACTGCCAGTCCGAGGCAGATCAGTGCCACTATGCGGCGGAGGATGCTGCCACGGTAGAGCCAGAGGCCCAGTGCCAGCATGACCAGCCCGGCCAATGCCGCGGCCATGGTATCCACGCCGGCCTGTTTACCCGCCACCCATAACAACCAAACGGCGGTCGCATACAGGGGAAAGGCCAAAAACTCCTTGAGTGTCTCCATCCAGGCACCCGGTCGCGGCAGTGCGCTGCGGGCCAGGCGGCTGTAGCTCAGCAGGACCATGGGACTGGCCATGCCCAGGCCCAGAGCGACGAAGACAGAAAGTGCGACGGGTAAGGGCTGCGTCAGGGCAAACCCCAGTGCAGAGCCCATGAAGGGTGCGGTGCAGGGGCTGGCGACAACAACCGCCAGCACGCCGGTAAAAAAACTGCCGCTGTGCCCGCCCTGCCCAGCCAGGGTACTACCGATATTCATCAGGCCACCGCCGAATTGCACCAGACCCGAGAGCGACAAGGCCATGGCTGTGAAAAGATAGGCGAGGCCGATGACAAACCCGGGCGACTGTAGCTGGAAGCCCCAACCAATGGCTGAACCCATACCCTGCAGTGTAATCAGTGCGCTGGCGACTGCGACAAAGCTGGCCACGACGCCCAGTAGATACCACCACGCATGGCGATGATGTGCCGCTGGGTCCCCGGTGGCAAAACTCAGTACCTTCAGCGACAGGATGGGAAACACACAGGGCATGGCGTTGAGGATGATACCGCCGAGGAACGCGAACAGCAGCGCAAGCCAGAGCGTGGTGCCGCCGCTATCTGAAGCGCCAGGCGCCGCATTGGCTGGCGTCAATGGGAGCGCGGCGTCACCGGTATCGGGACGGATTGCCCCGGTCACCGCGTCGATCAGAAAGTGTTCGGTATGGGGTGGGTAGCACAATCCGGCATCCGCGCAGCCCTGGGAGGTTATCGACAGGCGGCCCCCGGAAAACTGTCGCCCGGCCAGTAAGCGAAGATCCGCGTAGTGGTAGTAGACGCTGACATCACCGAAGAACTCGTCGTTTTTGTCGAGTGCCGGGGAAAATTCAAATTCGACAGGCACCGATCCGTCAACATCCTCAAGCAGGGCTTTGAAGCGGTGTTGGTAGAGGTAGTAGGCGTCCTCAATTTGCCAGTAAAGGCGCAGTTCCTGGGGCCCCGTTATCTCGACTTCAAGTTGGTAGGCTTCCTCAACAGGAAGAAACGACGTGGTCTGATTGACCAGCCCGCTCAGGCCCTGCCCGTTTGCGAGCAGCGGAGTGATCAGCAGTAGGCTGATAAAAAATCGGTGAAAAATTGATTGCGCCACGGTTGGATCAGTCCTTTGGGGTATAGCGCAGGCGGGTGCCGTAATCCAGGGACAGGCGAATTTCCTCTGAGCTCAATGCTTCAGGGAAATAGACCCCCGATACCTTGGCATCCATCAGGCTCGCGCCCTCGAGGTTGGTTTCCCGGAAGTCGATGCCTGAGAGGTCGGCATTGCGGAAGTAGGCATTGGAAAAATCCAGGCCACGAGCGTTGAGCTTACGAAGATCCCGGCCGCGGTAGTCGCCACTTTTGAGGTGGCTGGTATCCATGCTGTCCCGGCTGGCATTAAAAGCATCCACATCCTCATGCCGTAACATTTGATAGAGGGGGTCCGGCTTAATTGCCGGCTTGGTATCTATTTCGCTCATAGTGTTTGTCCCATCCCTGAGTCGGCCTGTGTTGGTGTCGACTGTTGTTGCAGTGGCTTAATCGCCAAAAAATTCCTGCCGCAGCGCCCGGTATTCGTCGGCCTGCAGGCGGGGTCCAAAATATTTCACCACCTCGCCAGCCGCCCGAACCGCAAACGCTGCAGAGCGTTCATAGGACTCGCCGCGGGACAATCCGTAAAGAAACGCCCCGGCAAACATGTCACCCGCCCCGTTGGTGTTCACGGCCTCTACCTTGTGGGCCTCTACCCTGAAGGTTTCAGAGCCGTCGAAGGCGATCGCCCCCTGTGGGCCGAGGGTGATGACAAAGCTGCGGGTCACCCGGCGTATGGCCGCCATAGCGGTTTCAATATCATCGGTCTGGCCCCACTCGAGCGCTTCGGCCTCGTTGCAGAACACCAGATCGACACCCTCACCCACCATCGCCTCCATGTTGTCCCGGAAGTACATAACCATCCCGGGATCGGAAAAGCTGACGGCTGTTTTAACGTTGTTGGCCTCTGCCACCTGTCGGGTGTGCAGGGCAGCCTCATGGCCTGTGGGTGATGTGACGAGATAGCCTTCGAGGTAAACCCACTCGGAGGCTGCGATAGCCGCGTCATCGACCTCTTCAACCGACAGCGTTTCAGACACACCCAGATAGGTATTCATGCTGCGCTCAGCATCGGGTGTGATCAGCACCAGGCATTTTCCCGTCGTGCCGCCACGACGCTTATTGTGCAGGCTGTGACGCACCCCCGAGGTCTCGAGATCCGCCAGATAGATGTCCCCGTCGGCATCATCGGCCACCTTGCAACTCATGAACGTGGGCGCGCCAAATAATGCGGTGGCAATCATGCTGTTGCCTGCACTGCCGCCCGATGCATGGTTTGCCCGGATCAGGTGGCCCGTCAGGTGGGCCAGCAACTCGCTTTGACGATCTTCATCCACCAGGGTCATAACCCCTTTTTCAACGGTCATATCGGCCAGTTCCTCGTCGCTGACCTGTATTTCGGTATCGACGAGGGCTGCCCCGATGGCGTAGGTGGCATACTGTTTCAAAGCGTGAGTCCTGCACATTGGAAGTTGAGGCACGCATGATAACCGATGTGGCGCGATGGGGCTGTGCGACACAATGCACAGGCTTCACCCTGCCCTCGACCTTTTGCAGTGGGGTTGGGAGCGGCGAATCGCGATGAAGTTTAAACGCAACGGTCCGTGTACACTGCCTGCTCCCGACATGACAGGCCTTCTGTGATTGCGCAGGGGCTTCGATGACTTTACCTGCTCAAGAGAGACACACTTGTGCCGCTGGTTTTGAAACAGCTCGTCCAACGTCTGCACCGTCATGAGAAACCGGTTCGAAACCATGGCAAGGTGGCCCGCCGGGCCGCCGTGGCCATGGTGCTCTATGAGGTGGACAGGGAGGTCAACCTGCTCATGATCCGGCGTGCCCAGCGACCCGGTGATCCCTGGTCAGGGCACATGGCTTTTCCAGGTGGACGCCGTGACCCCGAGGATCGTGACGATCAATCCTGTGCTGTGAGAGAGACTCAAGAGGAGATCGCCCTGGACCTTGAGTCCCTGGGTACTCACATTTGCACCCTTGGCGACGTGAATACCGGATGGCGTGCCGATCGTCCCGAGATGTTGGTGGCACCCTTTGTATTTACTGTGGAAGCGCTGCCAGCACTGGAGCCCAACTATGAGGTCGATGGCATTGTCTCGGTGCCACTGAGTTTTCTTTTGGATCGCAGCAATCGGGTGCCGCTCAAATGGGAGTGGCGGGGCACCCAGGTCGAGTCTGATTCCTATCTTTACCGGGATAACAGGATCTGGGGCCTTTCCCTCATGATGATCGATGAATTAATTGAGGCCGTTGAGCGCTGATCAGGGGTCTATGGCGGGTGTGTCACTTTCATCAGGAAGAAGCCCATCCTGTCCACGAAGAAAGCTTCGTGTATTGAGCATCAGTTCGCGCATTTCGGGGTCTTCCTCGGCCGCGCGCTTCAGTGTGGCAACGTCGACATCCCCGGCGATGAAATGAGCGACCAGGTCAACCAGTACCGGGTTCATGTCGGGTTCGTGGTCCCATCGGGCTGTTCCCGGGATTAAATTGCCCCGGACCGTGTTGCCCGTCACTTTCAGGTAATAGCCACCACAGTTGGACAGCTGCCAATCTCCCTGGCGTCCGAAACTCAGGTTGGGTGTTGATGGGTCGAAGGCATCGTCAGGCAGGGTGTCGATCTTTGTCAGTGCCAATAACCAGCGACTGGTCGTGGGAAAGTCGGCTATATCGGGTCTGCAGTAGTCGCGGGCCTTGAGCCAGACGCGAATCTCTTCATGCCAGTCGGGCCCCTCGAGCACCTGTTCCACGGCAAAGTCTGCAGCATTGCCTCGGGTCCGGGTGACCTCACCCACGACGATCAGGTCGGCGCGATCGGCGACCTCGGTAAAGCTGCCCTGCCAGAGGCAGCTACAGTCCGCCGCGGGTTCATCGGCCAAAAGTCCGGTGCTGGTCATTAGAAACACCATGACGCAGCACCGCATTGTGCAGTGCAGGAGCTTTGACGGGAGCCTATTCAGGGTGGATCACCGGTTCAGCAGGCGAGCCGCCTCGAGAGCGAAATACGTGAGGATGCCGTCGGCGCCGGCCCGCTTGAATGCGAGCAACGACTCGAGGGTCACAGCGTCTCGATCCAGCCAGCCCTGCGCAAAGGCGGCCTGATGCATGGCATATTCGCCACTCACCTGATAGGCAAATGTGGGTGCCTTGAGTTCATCTTTGACCCGTCGAACCACGTCGAGATAAGGCATCCCGGGCTTGACCATGATCATGTCGGCCCCCTCACCAAGATCGAGGGCGCATTCGTGAACGGCTTCGTCCAAGTTGGCAGGATCCATCTGATAGGTTTTTTTGTCGCCCCCTTTCAGGTTACCCGCGGATCCCACCGCATCCCGGAACGGACCGTAGTAGCTGGATGCATATTTCGCGGCATAGGCCATGATCAGCGTGTTGACGTGACCTTCCGCTTCAAGCGCGGCGCGTATGGCGCCGATGCGGCCATCCATCATGTCGGATGGTGCCACGCAGTCGGCACCCGCCGCCGCATGCGACAGCGCCTGCTTGACCAGTGTCTCGGTCGTGACATCGTTGAGCACGTATCCCTGCTCATCGATGATGCCGTCCTGACCATGGGTGGTGTAGGGATCCAGTGCCACATCGGTCATGACGCCCAACTCGGGCACGGCATCCTTTAACGTCGCCACGGTGCGCTGCACCAGGCCATCCGGCGCATAAGCATTTTCCGCGAGCAGGGATTTTTGCTCCGGACCGACAACGGGAAAGAGGGCAAAGGCGGGCACCCCCAATGCAACGGCTTCACGTGCCTGCTCGACCAGCAGGTCGACACTCAGCCGTTCAATGCCGGGCATGGAGGCCACGACCTCGCGCTCCCCGGAACCCTCCAGCACGAAGACGGGGTAGATCAAGTCGCTTGGGCTCAGGTTACTCTCCGAGACCAACGCCCGAGCGAAAGGTTTTGCGCGCAGCCGGCGCATCCGGGTGTGTGGGAAAGGTCCTCGTGTCGTTGTCATATCGACCTCCTCACAATCCTGCAAACGCGTCAGCGGCAGCCGCGATGGTTGCTTCAATATCGGCATCGGTGTGCGCGGCGGACATGAAGCCCGCCTCAAATGAGGCCGGCGCCAGGTAGACGCCGCTGTCCAGCATCTTATGGAAAAACTGGCCGAAGCGATCGGTGTCACTCGCAATCACCTGTTGGTACTGCGTCACTTTGGCGACATCAGTAAAAAAACCGCCGAACATCGTACCGGCGTGATTGGTAGTGAAGGGAATGCCGGCCCGATCTGCCGCTGCCTGCAGGCCTTCAACCAACTGGGTGGTATGACGGAAAGGCGCGTCATAAAACCCGTCGCGACCAATGATGTTGAGACAGGCCAGTCCGGCGGCCATGGCCACCGGGTTGCCTGACAACGTTCCTGCCTGATAGACCGGCCCCAGGGGCGATATATGCTCCATGATGTCCCTCCGTCCACCGAAAGCGCCCACCGGCATACCGCCACCGATGACTTTACCGAAGCAGGTCAGGTCGGGGGTAATGCCCAGCCAGCCCTGGGCACACTGGGTTCCGAAGCGAAAGCCTGTCATCACCTCGTCGAAAATCAGTACAACCCCGTGCTGGGTGCAGAGCTCCCGCAGGGTTTCAAGGAACCCGGGTTCTGGCAGGATGCAGTTCATGTTGCCCGTTATGGGTTCAATGATGACGCAGGCGAGGTCCGAACCAATTTCCTCGAATGCGCGACCCAGCGCCTCGGTGTCATTGAAGGGCAGCGTGACGGTGTGTTGCGCAAGGACTTCAGGCACGCCGGGTGAACTGGGCACACCAAAAGTGAGGGCGCCGGAGCCGGCCTTGATTAACAGCGAGTCAGAGTGGCCGTGGTAACACCCCTCAAATTTGATAATTTTGTCCCGACCCGTCGCGCCCCGAGCGAGACGCAAAGCGCTCATGGTGGCTTCCGTGCCGGAACTGCACATACGGACGAGTTCGACACTGGGTACATAGTCAATAATGAGTTCAGCGACCTCGCATTCGATCTCGGTGGGGCAGCCAAAGCTCAATCCCGTCTCGGCAGCCTTGATCACCGCTTCCCGGACTTCGGGGTGGTTGTGGCCCATAATCATGGGGCCCCAGGAGAGCACGTAGTCAATATAGCGATGACCGTCGGCATCCCAGATATAGGCGCCCTCGGAACGTTCCATAAACCGGGGCGTGCCCCCAACCGCCTTGAAGGCCCTGACCGGGGAATTTACGCCGCCGGGAATAGTCTGCTTGGCGCGCTCAAATAAAGCCTCGGATCGACTCATATCACCTCAATATCGGATTGTTTTGTCAGGGGTTAAGTATCGCAGGGCTGGCGCTGTGCAGAAAGACCCGGATTACCAGGGGCGCAGGTAGACCAGTCCAACAATGGCAAACAGGGCCAGTACGGGGGCCTCGTTGAAAAAACGGTAAAACACATGGCTCTTGTCGTCCTCGCCGCGATTAATCCGTGCGGTATAGACCCCACACTGCAGGTGATAGCCAATCAGGAAAACCACGCCGGCCAATTTTAACTGCATCCAGGACGCAGACAGGTAGTAATCCAGCTGGTAGCTCAGGCGCCAAAGGCCGAACACCACGGTGAGAATCATGAACGGCGTAACGAAGCGGAAGAGCTTTCTCGCCATGACCGCAAGCGTGGCTTTTGTGGCCGGATCTTCAGCCTGCGCGTAGTAAACGAAAATCCGCGGCAGATAGAAAATACCGGCAAACCAACACACCATGAAAATTACATGAAGGGCTTGAACCCAGAGCATGGCATCCTCGACGTATAATCCGGGAAAGCAGATGTACCACCATATCAGAACACGGGGTAGTCATGGTCAATGTAGGCATAGTTGGAGCGACGGGTTACACCGGGATAGAGCTGTTGCGCCTGCTGCTGCAGCATCCGGAAACAGCGGTTCGTACGGTGACCTCACGCGGGGAAGCCGGACGACGCCTCGATGATCTCTTTCCCACTTTGCGGGGTTATACCGACCTGAGCTTCGTTGCGCCCGCCGAAGCCGACCTCCAAAGCTGTGACATTGTATTTTTCGCCACACCCCATAACGTGGCAATGCGCAGCGTACCCGAGTTGCTGGCCGCCGGTGTACGCGTCATTGACCTGTCCGCCGATTATCGGTTACGTGACCCGGACCTGTGGTCGGAGTGGTACGGCGAGCCCCATGCCAGTCCCGAATTGTGCGCCCAGGCGGTTTACGGGTTGCCTGAAACCAACCGGGCCGACATTGCTGCTGCGCAACTGGTGGCCAGTCCCGGTTGCTACCCCACTGCCGTGCAATTGGGGTTTTTACCTCTTCTGGCTGCCGGTTGTGTTGACGCTACGCAGCTCATCGCCAGTTGCGCGTCGGGTGTCAGCGGTGCCGGTCGGCAGGGGAAAATCCCGGGTTTGCTCAGTGAGGCCGGCGAGAACTTCAAAGCCTATGGCGTGACCGGCCACCGCCATTTGCCCGAGATTGAGCAGGGTCTTGGTCAGATGTCGGCGAGTCCGGTGCAGCTTACATTCGTGCCCCATCTGGCGCCGATGAACCGCGGCATTCTCGCCACCCTTTTCGGCAGGCTACAGGCGGAAGTTGACGACCTGCAGGCGTTATTTGAGGCCCACTATCGGGA
>JAKMEU010000158.1 GCA_022425845.1 Luminiphilus sp.
ATTACCGGTTGGATTATCAGGTTGTTGTTGCTTACGTTGGTCGCTCTATCAGGCTGGGTAGGATGGGCTTATATTGCGGCCCCCATCGTTCCTATGGCCTGGGAGGCCCCCAGTAATCCGGGCCTAAACGATCCGTATGCCACCAATGGCGCGCTGGCCGCGGCAGGGCAATTCGTGATGCCTGCCCAGGGCCCTGAGGATGTGGCCTGCGGACCTGACGGCGATTACTACACGGGCCTCGAGGACGGGCGGATTGTTCGCTTTACCCGGCGAGGGGAAGTAAGCGATTTCAGCGACACGGGTGGCAGACCCCTGGGGTTGGTGGTCGATGCGCGGGGCGACCTCATCGTGGCTGACGCCTATCGCGGTCTGCTGCGTATTGACGCCAATGGTGCGGTTGAGACTTTGGCCGATAGCTACCAGGGAGAGCGCCTTCGATTCGTTGATGATCTCGACATAGCAGAAGATGGCACGATCTATTTTTCCGATGCTTCCATGCGCTTTGAGTACCACAACAACCTGCTGGATTTTTACGAGGGTTCCATGACCGGGCGTCTCTTCGCTTTTAACCCGGATACGGGAGAGCTACGGTTGTTGCTGGGCAGTTTGTTTTTCGCCAACGGCGTGGCGCTGGGGCCGGATGACGCCTATGTGCTGGTCAACGAAACGGGTTTGGGGCGCGTCCAGCGGGTATGGTTGAAAGGCCCCAATACCGGCACCAGCGATATGTTTGTTGAGCACCTGCCGGGCACGCCCGACAATATCAACTTTGATGGCGATAACATTTTTTGGATCGCCATGCCCTCACTGCGGGCAGGTGTGGATGCAGTAGCCGATCAGCTCCTGTTGCGCCGGCTGGTCTCTGTGCTGCCCAAGACGCTGCAGGAGGCTGCAGCAACCCCGGTTAGTCTCGTTGTGGGTGTTGATCTTGAGGGGCAGGTGGTGGCCAATCTGCAGGATCCGGCGCTGGGTTATAATTACATCACCAGCGCAACGCCCTGTGGCGATTCGCTGTGGCTGGGCAGCCTGCACATGGCCTCAGTGGGCCAGCTGCAGTTGCCCGTCAGTCAATAATACCCGCCCACTTTATTCAGGAACCCCCAATGCCCGCTCCCTTGCTGTCTCGCCGTGATCTGGAGTTCTACCTCTACGAAATGTTTAACGTGGAGTCCCTCGCGAGTCGCGAGCGCTATGAGGACCACAATCGTGAGTCCTTCAATGCGGCCCTTGATATCGCTGAGAAAATTGCCGAAGACTACTTTGTTCCCATCCGGAAAACGGTCGATCTCAATCAGCCTGACTGGGACGGTGAGAAAGTCATCATGATTCCAGAAATCAAGGCGGCCTATGATGCGGTGGCGGAGGCTGGGCTCATATGTCCTGACCAGGATTATGAGATGGGCGGTATGCAGTTGCCGCTGGTAGTGGCTGCCTGCGCAATGGGTTATGTGACTGCGGCGGCCAGCACGACCAATGGCTTCCATGCCCTGACAGCCGCCAATGCCAACCTGCTGGAGACCTATGGATCGCCCGAACAGGCGGCCACCTGGGTGGCGCGCTTACGCTCGGGTGAGTTTGCGGGCACCATGGCGCTGTCAGAGCCTCAGGCGGGTTCCAGCCTCGCGGATATGCGTACCAAGGCAGTACCCCAGGATGATGGCTCCTATCGAATTTTCGGCAACAAAATCTGGATTTCTGGCGGTGATCACGAACTCTCCAGTAATATTGTTCACGCTGTACTTGCGCGTATCGAAGGCGCCCCGCCGGGGGTAAAGGGTATTTCTCTCTTTATCTGCCCCAAGTATCTGCTCAATGACGATGGCTCAGTGGGAGCGCGGAATGACGTACAGCTGGCCGGGCTGTTCCACAAAATGGGCGGGCGCGGACAGACCTCAACGGCACTCAATTTTGGTGAAGGGGACGGCGCGGTGGCTTATCTGGTGGGCGAGCCCCATCAGGGTCTGCGCTACATGTTCCACATGATGAATGAAGCCCGGGTCATGGTCGGCACCAGTGGTGCCACGCTGGCGCTGGCGGGTTATCAGTACAGTCTCGATTATGCCAGGGAGCGGCCCCAGGGACGCAAGCCGTCCTCCAAGGACCCGCTGGCGGAGCCAGTGATGCTCATCGAGCATGCCGATGTTCGGCGCATGTTGCTGGCTCAAAAAGCTTATGCTGAAGGGGCGTGGAGCCTCTGCCTGTTTGCTTCGCAGCTGGTGGATGACTGGAAAACCCACCCCGATGAGTCGGGACGACGTGCCGCGTTTGAGCTGCTTGATTTTTTGACCCCTATCGTCAAGACCTGGCCCTCGGAGTACGGTCCAAAGGCCAATGATCTCGCGATTCAGGTCCTGGGAGGCGCTGGATACACCAACG
>JAKMEU010000179.1 GCA_022425845.1 Luminiphilus sp.
TGCTCCAACTGGGCAGACAGCACCTCCTCCTCCAGGACCTGATCGAGTAAAAGGGCGCGAAAACGGCAGAGCGCCGCCTGCTCCAGAGGTAACAGCTCCCAAACCAGGCGATCCGTAACGCCAGCAACTTCCTGACCCAGCGCACGGCAGCCCGCCGCAGACCAAAGCGCCACCTCAGACTCCAGGAATGCCCGCTGATCGGCCGACCAGCCGTAGCGGAATCGCCCCATTTTCAGGGCCCGGGCATAAACCGCGTGGAACGGTGTTGGACTTGCCGCATCGTCCCCCTCACGGGCCGGGCGCCCCGACGAACCTCGCCCCTGCCACGCAGCAGGGAGGATTGTTGTTAACAAACTCATGCCTCCGATACCTCGCTCGTTAGCGCGCCCACGTTGACGGGCGCCGTCCTATCGCCGGGTATTGCTATCACCGCTTCCTTTTTCAGTGTGTTAGCGTGACCCCGACATCGGCATCATGAGTGGCAGGCAGGAGCGGTGCTGTGCCCCACTCGCCATCGTGTTGTCTTGGGGCGCCAACGCATTTGGTGCAAACGCGGAGCTTTGGTGGGAGGGCGAAGGAATGTCACTGGAAACACATTCGGTTCTCGCGTCCCAGTTGCGCATGGTTGTGCGCTGGCTGGCAGCGATTGGCGAGGATGCCAGTGCCCTGTTCCAGCAGCATGACCTCGATGTAGCACGGGTTCAGGAGCCCCGGGAGCGGTTCCCCGCAGGCGCGGTGGAAAAACTGCTGGGCAGCCTCCGGGATGAGTTCCGGCGACCCTGCCTCGGATCCGAGCTGGCCAACTACCACCGACTCAACGACGCCCACGCGTTGGGCATTACAATGTTGGCCTCTGACACGGGTATGGAAGCACTGGAGCGCGCCATCCGTTACCAGCGTCTCATTTCCACCGGGGCCCAGTTTGACCTCGTCTCCCGCGGCGGACAGGTCGCACTGCAATTGCGACATCAAGCCTTTCTCAGCGTGCGAGACGTCCTCGAACCCTATTTTTTTGCCGTGATATGGCGCTGGCTGAAGATGGCAGCCCCGCCGTCACTCACGCCGGTGGCCACTCACCTCACCGTACCCCAGCCGGACAACAGCCGCCTTGCGGATACCCTCGAAGCCCCCTTAACCTGGGATAGCGACCATGCCGCGCTGATCTTCGAGGAAGCCGCGCTCCTCGAACCCTGGCAGATGCGTAACCCCGAGATCGTCCGCGCCAACCAGCCCATGCTCGACAATCTGTTGCGGGCGCTTAAATCCGGCGATATTGCGGCGAATGTCCGCCTGCACCTCCTCGATGCACTCGATACGGGGCTGCCCTCGGAAGAAGACGTTGCCAGTAGCCTGCACATGAGCGCACGCACGCTGCAGCGCCGGCTGAAAGCAGAAAATACAACGTATGGCGAAGTGGTCCAGCAAACCCGGATGCAGTTGGCCCAGCAACTGCTGGCGTCACCCGACATCTCAGCGACGGAGGTCGGGCTCGCCTGCGGTTTCGGCGATGCCTCGGCGTTCACCCGTGCGTTTCGACGCTGGACCGGCACCACACCCAGTGATTACAGGAACAACCAACCTGCCCACACCGAGGAAATCGACCAGACGGGTCACTGACAATCAAACCGGCGACAGCCCTACGGTGGCGGCGTTTAGCCCCTATGGATGGGTCATACAAACCCCCTGCCGTCAGCCGGGAACCCGAAGAATGACGAGCTTGCACTGTGAACCCTCCGAGTCGACATAAGGCTCGGTTCTCACTTCCTCAAGAACCGCCTCACCGGCCACGTCCATACCGGTCAGGAGGCCACGGAAACCGGTCGTGTTCCAGTATTCGATCCGGACACTGAAACTGAGTACCCCGCCCGGGCGGGTCACTCTCACCAACTCCCGCAGCGCCTCGGGATGCACATGGGCGGTGGTAAACGTACCAACGCAGGTCACCCCGTCGTAATGGGCAGTCGGCAGCGGCAGGACCTGATTCATATCCATGCAATGCAGCTGCCCATAAATAGCCTTCGCAGCCGCCTCGCGCAGCATGGCCTGGGAAAAGTCCACGCCCTCGATCCGGTTGACGCCGGCAGCGACCAGGGCGTCACCCACCAGCCCCGTGCCACAACCGGCATCGAGAATCAGGGGGTTGGCCTGCGTTAAATAGCGGCAGAGAAATTCCACCACCCGGCCAGGGGTGCTGTAGCCCCATTCGTTCATCAGGTCATGGTCATAACGCGCCGCCCAATCCTCGTAGACCGCCTGCAGGGCGTCGGGTGTATCGGCCGTCAGCGCCTGCTCGTGAACCTTGGTGATCTTGCCCATCCGTATCCTCCCCATGGTACGCGGCCACACCCCCACACTACTCCGACGTGGCAATTCGGCAAGCCTCAGCGACATGGGCAGCGTTTATCATGCCGCTCGAAACTCTCTGTTACGGGTCGGCGCACAGACCGAGCTGAACTGGGCATGGACTCGGGCGGGAAAACCGCATAAAACAGCAACAAATCCGCTGGCCCTTCAAACGGGGCCCCTGCAGGCCACACCATTGAATCAACAGGAA
>JAKMEU010000184.1 GCA_022425845.1 Luminiphilus sp.
ATCGTCAACGCGGCCCGTGATGCGGTAGTAACCCTCGGCGTCCCGCAGTGCGCCATCGCCGGTGAAGTAATAGCCTTTGTAGGTGCTGAAATAGGTATCGATCATGCGCTGGTGATCGTTGTATACCGATCGAATCTGACCCGGCCATGAGCGTTTGATCGCCAGATATCCGGCGGCCTCACCCTCAAGTTCTTGCCCATTTTCATCAAGGAGCACGGGTTCCACGCCAAAGAACGGAAAGCTGGCAAAGCCGGGCTTGAGGGCATGTGCGCCCGGAAGGGGGGTAATCATGATGCCGCCGGTTTCTGTTTGCCACCAGGTATCAACAATGGGACAGCGTCCGTCCCCGACGATCTTGTGGTACCACTCCCACGCCTCTGGATTGATGGGTTCGCCCACGGATCCCAGCACACGCAGTGTCGACCGGGAATGGCGGGTTACCCATTCATCGCCCATGGCCATGAGAGCCCTGATGGCGGTGGGGGCTGTGAAAAAGGAGTTAACGTGGTGCTTGTCCACGACCTCCCAGAATCGGCCCGCATCGGGGTAAGTGGGAACACCCTCAAAAAGGACTGAGGTCGCGGCATTGGCGAGCGGGCCATACACGATATAGGTATGGCCGGTTACCCATCCCACATCGGCGGTGCACCACCAGATGTCACCCGGTTTGTAATCAAAGACATAGCGGAAAGTCATGGCCGCCTGTAGCAGGTAGCCGCCGGTCGTGTGCAGCACGCCTTTGGGCTTTCCCGTAGAGCCTGAGGTGTAGAGGATGAACAGTGGGTCCTCGGCGTCCATGGCCTCGGGCTCGCAGTCGGTGTCGGCGGCCGCGCAGGCGTCGCTGTAGTGCACGTCCCGACCCTCAACCCAGCCGGTCTGGGCGCCGGTCCTCGTCACCACGATGACGGAGTCAACTGACGGGCTACCCTGCAGCGCAGCGTCGACATTCGCCTTGAGGGGAATGCTGCGTCCGCCGCGAATTCCTTCGTCTGCGGTAATTACCATGCGACATTCGGCGTCATTTATGCGGCTTTGCAGTGCCTCGGGGGAAAAGCCACCAAAGACCACCGAGTGAATCGCTCCAATCCGTGCGCAGGCCAGCATGGCGTAGGCTGCTTCCGGGATCATGGGCATGTAAATACACACACGATCTCCCCGGCCGACTCCCCGGGATTTCATCACGTTGGCCAACTGGCAGACCCGGTCGCTCAACGCCTGGTAACTGATAGTCTGGCATTCCTTGGGGTCGTCGCCTTCCCAGATAAAAGCGGTTTGTTCCGCTCGCTCAGGAAGATGCCGGTCGATACAGTTAACGGAGACGTTGAGCTTACCGCCGGCGAACCATTGAGCCTCTCCGGTTGCCAGATTGCTGTGGGTTACGGTGTGCCATGGCGACGCCCACTGCAGAAACTCATCAGCGCGAGCAGCCCAGAATGCGGCCGGATCTTCCATTGACTCCCTGTACCACTCGGCATAACGATCAGGCGTAATGTGGGCATCGGAAAAGTGCGCAGGCACCGGATATTCGGGATGCTCGGACATGGTGGGGCTCCAAATTCTGGACAAACTGATAGCTGTGGATGTTAGATCACTTTGGTGTTGGGTCAACGCCGGTGTCGTACGAGCTGTACTGGTGTTCCTAAAGCTTATCGAATCTACGCGTCAAGGCAATCAATGATTAACTTACAGGGGTATCTCAAGCGCAATGTTCAGTACTAAATTTGGGTTCGCAGTTTCTCTCTGCACAGTGGTTGCCATGCCTGTCTCTGCGCAGGCGGCAAAAGTCGAGGCACTTGAGGCCCGGATTGTCACCCTGGAAGGTGAGTTGTCGGCGCTGAGGTCACTGGTTGAGGCGATGGTTGATGGGTCGGAGGAAGTTGAGGTCCTGCCGACCTTGGACGAAGGGGTCGCGAAGCAAGCTGTTGCCATGACGTCGGGGAACCGGCGCGCGCCTGACGGCTTTCGCTATCAGGGCTTCATTCAGCTCGATAGCCTCACCACCCGTTACAGCGATGGTAGGCCACAGGGTTCGGCGATCGAGAACTTTCTGATTCCATCGGATATTCCCGTAGACCCCGATGCAAATGGCAGTTTTCGCAGCACCAACCTGAGTGCAAAGACCACGCGCTTTGCCTTCGCTACCGACCACACGACGGATGCCGGCCACATCAGCAGCCTGCTTGAGCTCGACTTTGCCCTGAGCAGCCAGGGCAACGAACGGATCTCCAACAGCTGGAGTAGCCGCTTGCGGCATGCTTACGTGGACTGGCAGTGGTCGGAGCATGACAGTCTGGTGGCGGGCCAGACCTGGACGACATTCATGCGCGCTGAGTCGCGACCCGCACTGTGGGATATGACGGGCTCCGTGGGACAAACGTTCAATCGCCAGCCGTTGATTCGCTGGCGGCACAATCGCTGGAGCTTTGCGGCGGAGAACCCTGCCACGCGGCTGGAGGGCGTGGCGTACGAGGATGAACAGCGCGCCTTCCCCGATCTGGTCGTGAGATATGATGGCCAGTCAGGTGATTTGGGCTGGACAGTGGCCGGCTTAATTCGACAGCTCAACTATCGCGAGGATATGACAGACGGCTCTACGCGTGAGGATGATCAAGTGGGCTATGCCATGAGCTTGGCGGGCAATTGGCACGCGGGTCTGAATGATTTCCGTTTCATGTTGAACTATGGTGACGCGTTGGGGCGTTACATGGGCCTGAACGCTTTCAGTGACGCGGTTGTGACGTCCAATGGTGATATAGAGACCTATGCGCAGGCGGGTGGCCTTATTTCATGGAGTCGGCAAATCAGCGCGCGTTGGCAGGCGGGTGTGGCGCTATCGGGGGCCTGGGCTGATGTGCCCGGTGTTGAGGTTTACGAGGGCGCAGGATTACTGCCCGAGCATTACGCATCGGGTCACTTTAATCTGTGGTATCGACCCACGGCATCCCTTGCCTTGGGTTCCGAGTATATCCGGGCGGTGAAACGCCTCGAGAATGGCAGTTCAGGTAGTCTGGATCGTTTGATGCTTTCGGTGCGTTACAACCTGAAATAGAACAACAGCGGCGGGTTTTCTGGAGAAAAGCGACATGCAAAAATTGTCAGAGGCGCAGGCGAAGGAATATTGGAAAAGGAATCGAAGCCTCATGATCCGGCTGATGGCCATCTGGTTTATCGTCAGCTTTGGCTTCGGCATTATCGGGGTGGACCTGCTTAATACCGTTCAGGTAGGGGGTTACAAGCTGGGTTTCTGGTTCGCCCAGCAGGGTTCAATCTTTGTCTTCATAGGCCTGATTTTTTATTACGTGGTGGCGATGGCCCGACTCGACCGTGAATTTGGTGTGGAGGAGGACTGATGGACCTTGCCACCACCACCTATATTGTCGTTGGCTTCACCTTTCTTATTTACATTGGTATCGCGATCGCGGCCCGTGCCGGTGATACCCGGGAGTTCTATGTTGCCGGCGGTGGTGTCCATCCGATTGCCAACGGTATGGCGACGGCGGCTGACTGGATGTCAGCGGCTTCCTTCATTTCCATGGCAGGCCTCATTGGCATTTCATACAACGGTTACGGTGGCTCTGTTTTTCTCATGGGTTGGACAGGTGGCTACGTCATTCTTGCCATGTTGCTTGCGCCTTATCTACGCAAGTACGGCAAGTTTACGGTGCCTGAGTTCATTGGCGACCGCTACTATTCCGACACGGCCCGGGTGGTCGCCGTGATTTGCCTCATCCTCTGTTCCGTAACCTATGTGATCGGCCAGATGAAAGGGATTGGTGTTGCCTTTTCGAGGTTTCTGGAAACCGATTACGAGACCGGACTGTACACGGGGATGGTCATTGTTTTCTTCTACGCGGTGCTGGGGGGCATGAAAGGCATTACCTACACCCAGATAGCCCAGTATGTTGTGCTCATTCTTGCCTATACGATCCCGGCTATCTTCATCAGTCTACAACTCACTGGAAACCCGATACCCCAGCTGGGGCTGGGCAGCACCCTGGTAGGCAGCGACACTTTTCTGCTGGACAAACTCGATCAGGTTCTTGCGGAGACGGGGTTCAAGGAATACACCACGTCGGTCCGCTTGAGTCAGGTCAATATGTTTGCCTATACGGCATCGCTGATGATCGGTACGGCAGGTCTACCTCATGTCATCATCCGATTTTTCACGGTCCCCAAGGTACGTGATGCACGCAAGTCCGCAGGCTGGGCGCTGATCTTCATTGCGATTCTTTATACGACGGCACCGGCCGTAGCCGCTATGGCGCGCCTGAACATTATGCAGACCATCGAACCGGCCCCGGGGCAGAATCTGGTTATCGATCAGCGTCCCCAGTGGTTTAAAACCTGGGAACAAACGGGGTTGCTGGCGATCGAGGACAAAAATGGTGATGGTCGACTGCAATACGTTGCTGATCCGCAGCGCAATGAGCTGGTCAAGCTGGACAACGATATTCTCGTTCTGGCCAATCCTGAGATAGCGCGCCTGCCCAATTGGATCATTGCTCTGGTCGCTGCAGGTGGTTTGGCTGCAGCCCTCTCAACAGCTGCGGGTTTGTTACTCGCCATATCGTCGGCAATTTCCCATGATCTGCTCAAAAGCACTTTTTACCCGACCATTTCCGAGCAAATGGAACGGAATGCTTCCCGCGGTGCCATGGCTCTGGCCGTTTTCGGTGCCGGGTACCTGGGCTTGAATCCACCGGGCTTCGCGGCGGGTACAGTCGCGCTGGCATTTGGTCTTGCTGCGGCATCGATTTTTCCGGCCTTAATGATGGGTATTTTCTCCTCGCGAGTCACCCGGGAGGGCGCTGTCGCGGGTATGGTCGTGGGGCTGGGTGTAACGCTGTTCTATGTTTTCCAGCACAAGGGCATTATGTTTGTCGCTGACTGGCGGTTTCTCCCCGGATTGGCGCCCAACTGGTTCTTTGGTATCGAGCCTAATGCGTTTGGCTGCATCGGCGCCGCCATTAACTTCGCCGTGGCAATGGGCGTTACCTCGCTGACTCGAGAGCCACCGGAACGCGTACGTAATTTGGTGCAGGAGATTCGTATCCCGGCGGGTATGCCCAGCGCACCTTCAGACCATTGATTTAACGCGCTTCAGGCGCAATTTATTGGAGCTTTATCATGTCCTTGCTCAGGAATAGACACTTCATAACCGCGCTGCTGGTCGCTCCGTTATTGGCGGTTCTGGCGTGGTTTGCCGTCGGGCAGTGGGTTGAGGAGCCGGCGCTACAGCCGATACCTGCGCAGTCGGGAAACAGTTATCCCATGATAGAGAGACCGGGCTGTCGCTACGCGGGCGGCGATTGCGGCCTTTCCAACGAGGATTTCAAGCTGGCGCTGGCAGTGACTCCGGATGGGCAGCTGCGTTTGGCTTCGGCTGTGGCACTGGAT
>JAKMEU010000197.1 GCA_022425845.1 Luminiphilus sp.
GGAATAGGGCGAAGCGCTGATTTACCTGGTGTATCCTCACCCTATGGATCGGCAGCGACTCGAAAAAGACCCCCAGAAACCCGTGGCGGCCCTCGCGGTTCGCGAGATCCTCTTCGCCGCGGCTGATGCTTTTCGAGCGCCTGTCACTGATCCGCCCGCCGGCAGCAACCGCCCCCTCGCCATGGCCCTCTCACGACTGTTGATCGTCGGTGTGATTCCTCTGATGGTTATCATGGTGGTCGGCGGATGGTTGGATGCCAATGTCACGGTTACATCCACGGTGATATCGGTAGCATGGCTGTCTTTCGTCACTATCGTAGCTTTAATCTGGAACCGTTTGGCGGAGCGTTGGATACGATACGTCATGCTGGCGGCGCTTTTTTTCCTGCAATTGCGCTGGACGGCGGGCTGGCTGGTATTGGATGGTCAGGACGTGTTCACCGCAGTGCTGGTGGGGTTGATTTTTACGCCGCTCCTACTGTTCACCACCGCACTGATGGAGGGGCGGCGAAATGGCGTGATCATTGGCTTTCTGGTCGCCAGCAATATGGCCATCGCTGTCGGACTCGGCTCAACCCGCGAAAGCCTGGAACTCATGCACCTCGCAGATATTCGGCTGGCGTTCCCAACCTTTGTTGTGATGCTCATGTATGCCGTTTTTGTCAATCTTTGGTCCAGCCAACAGGACAGTCTCAGAGATGCGGAGTTACGAGTCGCTCTGCTGACGGAGCAAGCCAACTGCGACATGACGACGGGCTTACTCAACAGGCGCGGTCTTGAGCTGGCTGCGAGGGGTTGGTTGAATCGCAATCAGGATTTCAGCGTGCTGCTGGTACAACAGGATCGCTATGACGCGTTAGAGGCGACGCTGTCTGATCCCGAACTGCAGGCCAATATGGCCGCGCTGGGTAAGGGTATTGATGCGACTTTTGGAGACCGAATCACCGTTGCCCGGTGGTCAGAGGGCACTTTCATGCTTCTGGTTCACTATGCAGATCGAGTCTTGGTGGAAAAAATGGCTCAGGAGTTGCGCCGCGCCATCGATGCGGCCGGCTATTCTCGGGACGATGGGCTTGGGTCAATCTGTATTGGTTATACCCTGGCCTCGTCGTCTGGGACCTTTGACGAAGCAGCGGCTCGAGCGGAGATTGCGTTGCAAACTGCGCTGGAAACCGGAAACTGCGTCCGAGCCCTTTTGGTGGGCTCCTGAATTCTGGCGATCTGTGACTCCTGCCGGGCGTGCTATTACTCCATGGGAAATGCGGTGAAGTTCAACGTGCCCTCAATCAAATCAATGATGCCCTCAGCGTAAATCATGTCGCCGTTTGAAAATGAGTCGAGGGTATACATCATGACCATCTTGCCCTCGCGCTTCCAGATACCCTGAAGGGTTGCTGCAATCATGACGCCATCCTGATTGATTGATCGAAGATTGCCTGAAAAGCTGCCTTTATTGCGATCAGCGGAGTTGCTGAGAAAGTCATAGCTGAGGTAGACCTTGCCATAGCCCTCGCCCACGACGCCTTCGGCTGTGAGGCTGCTGCCCTCACGTGTGCTGGTCCAACTTGTCATCTCGAAGGAGGCGGGAAAAGAATCGCCGGTGGCTTCAAAAGCCGTGGTGTGTGTGGTGCTGAGTAGTAGGCTCAGCAGGGCGAGGACCTTTAGAGCAGGGTGTCGAAGGTAGTTCATCTTGGGTTGACTCCGTGGTTGTGAACATTATGTTTGCGAACGGCTGCTCGCGTTCAGGTGCATCGATCTGTAATCTGCGGCAAGTCTTCCAACTGGCGGCTTGGTGATAGCTGTCATTCCAAGGGGGTTTTCCAGATCAGGATCCCCCAGCCTAAAGCCTCGTTGCACCCAGGCAGCGCGCAGGGTTACTCGCCGGGTGCAGGGTATACCTGAACACAGTCTTCGAAGGTGTCCAGTTCCAGCGATTCAACAGTTGTCAGCAACCTTCCATAGGGCTCCGCCGCCCAGGATTTTTGCTGTAGGAAATCGTTGACCATCATGCCGGCGACCTCGGGCTCAACAGCGAAAATACGAACGTCCAGCAAATTCGCCTTCTGCCGGCCATTGCCCAGGGGTTGAAAAATGCCTATTTCGACATTGTGTCCGTTGTCTTGCATGGCCTTTTCAAGCTGGGTGGCGGCGGCTATGTAGCCGGCGGCGTCATTGACCACCAACTGATAACGGCGTTCGAACCCTGAGGGCAGCGAGAAGGGCTTGAGGACGGCGTAGAACTCGGTGGACACCACCGTGGATATGGCTTCAAGTTCAGCGCTGCGTGGCGCTCTCGCATACATTCTTGCCGATTTAAATGCTGAGGCAGCATCCCCGTAGAAACTGTAGGCGAAGGCCTGACCGGGATAGCGATGACCGCTTAGCGTCATGCAGGTGCCCCCCGACTGAGCGCCGAGGGTTTCAAAAATCTGCGGGTTGTTCTTTAGGTACGCCGTATAGGCCATGGGGTCTGAGGTCTGGATATTAACCACGGATACAACGGGAGTCGTGGCATCCTCTGCAAAACTGAGGCCCGAAACCATCAGAACCAGGCTCACAGACAGGGTGGCGAAAATTTTCATCGAAATCTCCTTGGCGAGAGGTCTATCGGTAATAGATAACTCAAAGATATTGCGTTTAGGTTGGGGTTGGGTGGGAAGCTTGGCCCACAAGCGGTTTGATTTTTGATTTTGTGACGCCCATCACGTTCTTTGGGCGCAGGTGCTCGCGAGGAAGCCGCCGGGGGGGACTGGCTGGGCCGGTTGCCCCATCAAAGCGCGGGTTTATACTGTGCTCAGCCCGGCAACAGAATGCGCTACGGCAGGTAGTCTGTGTCAACAGAGGGGGATGTGGGCGCTAGGACATGAATAGTTTCAAGGCACAATATGGGCCATGGGCTCTTGTGGCGGGTGCGTCCGAGGGTTTGGGGGCCGCCTTTGCCGAGGCACTGGCCCAGCGCGGCCTGAATCTTATATTGGTCGCCAGACGCGAAGCTAAACTCAAGGCGTTTGCCAGCCAGTTGACCGGGCAGTTCGGTATCGACGTTGTGACCAGGGCGGAAGATCTTGCCCGGACCGGGGTGGGCTCGGACCTTTTGACATCCCTGGAGCACGATATCGGACTCGTCATCAGCAACGCGGCTTACTCGGCAGTAGGACGATTTCAGGACGTTGAGCTGCCGGATCTGCAGCAGGTTTTGGCGGTCAATACGGCGACGCCATTGGCACTTGCCCATACTCTGGTGCCGCGACTCGTTGCGAGGGGTAAGGGCGGATTAGTATTGATGTCCTCGCTTTCGGGTAACCAGGGCAGTGCAAATATCGCGACCTATGCAGCGTCCAAGGCTTTCAATACGGTGCTCGCTGAGGGCTTGTGGCAAGAACTCGGTGCGCAGGGCGTTGATGTGATTGCCTGTTGTGCCGGTGCTATCCGGACGCCGGGTTACCAAAATGCACAGGTAGGTGATGAGGCCCCCGGCATACTCGATGCGTCGGTAGTCGCTGAACGTACGCTCAATGCCCTTGGGTCAGGCCCCGTGACGGTGCCTGGCGGGCTCAACAAATTTGCGGATTTCCTGATGCGACGCCTTTTGCCGCGATCGACAGCCGTTCGCCTGATGTCCAACAATACGAAGGAGTTGTCGGGATGACACTGCTACTCGGTTTCCTAACCCCATTTTTTGTCTATGCAGGCATCACGTTGCTGCATTTTTTCCTTCCCGGGCGTTGGATCGTCGGGTATGTCAATCACGCTAAGACCGGAGAGAAACTGCGCTACCGGCTGAATGGTTGGTTGGTGCTGCTGGCATCGGTGGGGATTTGGTACACCCTGGGCTATGCAGGCTGGGTGCCATGGGACTGGTTATACACGGTCCGCTGGCCCAGTCTTGCGGGCGCCTGCACGCTGGGCTTGATCTACGCATTTGCCTCGGTACTACCTTATCCCTCCACGGGTAGGTCATTTGCCGTGGATTTTTTTCTTGGCCGTCCCGAAAATCCTCAATTCAAGGATGGGCACATCGATGCCAAGATGTGGCTGTACCTGATTGGTGCTGTCATGTTGGAGCTCAATGTGCTCAGCTTCGCGGCGCATCATCACATGATGTTCGGTGCCGAAGCCTCATTGGGTGTTTTCGTCAGCGCCCTTCTGTTGACTTACTTTATTCTCGATTACCTCACTTTTGAAAAGGTGCACCTTTATACCTACGATATTTTCGCCGAGCGGGTTGGCTTCAAGCTGGGTTGGGGCTGCCTCACTTTCTATCCTTATTTTTATGCCATTGGACTTTGGACTGTGGCTGAATTGCCCGATCCGGGCAGGCCCGCCTGGTGGCCGTACCTCTGCGTGGCGGTATTTTTTGCAGGCTGGAGCCTGGCCCGTGGAGCCAACATGCAGAAGTTCTACTTCAAAACGCGTCCTGATGAATCCTTTCTGGGTATCACCCCGGAAGTGGTCACGGATGGTGAGCGCACCTTGCTGGTCAATGGCTTCTGGGGGCTGAGCCGCCATATCAATTACCTGGGTGAAATCCTCATGGCGACGGGAATTGCCCTTGCGCTGGGGTATCCCGAAATGATCTGGCCCTGGCTGTATCCGCTGTACTACGTGGCCCTGCTTTTTCCCAGGGAACGCGACGACGACCGGCGCTGTGCTGAGAAGTACGGCGCGTTATGGGAGCAATACACGAAGCGAGTAAAGTACCGCATCATTCCCTACCTCTATTGAGCTGCAGTACGCGGCGTCATGGGGCGCTCCGGGTTATTTAATTATTCGCCCTGCTCCGTCTGACTCGGTAGGCGGTGGAATGCCCAGGCGGCAACGGCGCCGATAATGGCTGTTACCAGCAACCCCAGGAACTTGTGTTGAAACCCGGGCAGCCCCGGGCTGCGGTCGATGAGATAGCCCGCTACCGCAGCAACATAGATATCGGGAGTGTAACCAATAACAGAGACCACACCGATGGCCGTGCCGGTAATGGCCATGGGTATTTGGCCCTCCTGGAAAAGCGCGAAATACAGGCTGCGTAAACCGTAAATGGCAATGCCCGTCACTACCGTGTTTGCCAGAATCACACTGATGGTGCCCAAAGCCGCACCAGTGAAGGCAAAAAAGCCGTGGCTGGCAATCAACAAAATAAAGCAGACCGCCGCCATTCTCGACGCGCCAAATCGGTCCCCCAGCAAGCCCAGCAGCAAGGCTGCAACGGGTCGGGTCCAGGCTCCCACGGTAATGATCTGTGCCGCGTCGAGTTCGTCGATGCCATGGCCTCGAACGGCGAACAGGGCGTACTGATCAAACGCTTTATAGCTGGTATAGGCACAGACGAGGACCACCGTTTGCAGCCAGACTGCCGGTATGCGCAGGACCTCCCAAAAGTGACCGAACAGTGCGGGCCGACCGAGTGGGAGCGGATCAGAAAGTCCTTTCAAGCTAAACCAGACCAACACGCCGGTCGCTGCAGTGACCACCGTATAACCCAGAATAATTTGCTGTAGGGCGTCGCGCTTGTCCGACATGGATGCCGCCTCATAGCCGTCCGGAAAAGCGAAGCTAAAAACCAGCACGCCCACGGAGGCCAGGATGGCTGCCAGTAAACCCCGCCCACCATCAAGCACACCGTAAGCGAGACCCTGTTCGGCATTCCCGCCCCAGGCACGGGTCGCTTTGATGAGCGCTGCCCA
>JAKMEU010000219.1 GCA_022425845.1 Luminiphilus sp.
CTGCCCGTATCTAATTTCATGGACGGACAGCACGTCCTTCTGACAGGCGCGAGCAGCGGCCTGGGGTTGGCATCGGCTATCGCCCTGGCCGATGCGGGCGCCGACCTGACGCTGGTGATCCGCAATCCTGAAAAACGCGATGAACTACTCTCCACCATTGCGCTGGAGACGGGCCGTGATGATATTGCTATTGAGCTGGCCGACCTGGGTCTGATGAGCGACGTGGAGGATCTATCGGCGCGACTGCTGAAGAACGGCAAACCGATTGATGTCCTGATCAACAACGCGGGCGCCCTGTTCAACGAATACGCCCTGACCCCGGAAGGTCTGGAGCGAAGCTTCGCACTGCTTCTACTCAGCCCATGGCGGCTGACCCGCAATCTGCATCCCCTCCTGGCAGGGCACGATCAGCCTGCCCGCGTCATTAACGTCGTTTCTGGCGGTATGTATACGGAAAAGCTTTCCTGCGAACGCCTGATTATGACCCCCGACGACTACCAGGGACCCAGAGCCTACGCCCGTGCCAAACGGGCCCTCACGGTGCTCACCGAGCTTTGGGCCCAGGAATGGGCGAATGACGGGATTGTCGTCAATGCCATGCACCCCGGATGGGCCGATACCCCCGGCGTGGCCTCTGCCCTCCCCACCTTTAGGGCCGTAACCCGGACCATTCTGCGAAGCCCGGAGGAAGGCGCTGACACCATCATTTGGCTTGCGCGAGCTTTGGAAGCCAGCAAGGCTACCGGGCAGCTCTTTCTTGATCGAGAGCCAAGAACCCCCTACCTGCTTGAGAAAACCCGCGAACCCACGTCAGAACGCACCCAGCTGGAGGCCTTCCTCACCGGACAGCTTCCATCGAGGCCGGAAGATCGGACAGCGGCCGGCTGAGACCTGATCCAGAGCCTTCACCGCTGCACAGCCAACCCCTGAGCAAAGCCAGCTGCCCATTCAAATCGATCGTTACTACACTGGCCTCGGGCTGTCGCGAAGGCTAAGCTGGAGCGCCCGCGTGAACGAGGAAGATGCAAGTGGCAGCTCCAATTACTCCGTACCATCCGTCCGTCGCAGACGATGCCATCCTCGATTTACAAGCCCGTCTGGGCAATACGCGTTTTCCTGACGAGGAAACCGTGGAGGACTGGAGTCAAGGTATTCCCCTGGGATACGTTCGGGAACTGACCGATTACTGGCGCGACCACTACGATATGGCGAGGTTAGCGGAAACGCTCAACCTTTGGCCCAATTTCAAGACTGAATTAGATGGCCTGGATATTCATTTTTTATACCAGCGATCACCGCATAACGACGCGACGCCCTTGATCCTTACCCACGGCTGGCCGGGCTCAGTACTGGAATTCCGGCATGTGATCGATCGGCTGACGAATCCAACTGGCCACGGCGGCCGCGCAGAAAATGCCTTTCATGTTGTCGTGCCCTCGATACCGGGTTACGGCTTTTCCGGCAAACCTCGAACACCGGGCACCAGTGTGCACAAAATAGCCGAACTATGGATCGCCCTGATGAGGCGACTGGGGCATGAACGGTTCGTCGCCCACGGCGGGGACTGGGGCGCATTGATTACGCAGGCAATCGCAACAACCCCGGAGTCTCCGTGTGTCGGCATTCACATCACCCTGCCTGTGGTGGCGCCAGACCCGGACACGCTCGAGAGCCCGCTTCCGGAGGAGGTAAAGGCTCTGGAGGCCTTTAACTATTATCAGGACTGGGACTCGGGTTATTCCAAGCAGCAGAGCACCCGACCACAGACACTGGGCTACGGCCTGGCGGATTCACCCACCGGACAGATGGCCTGGATCATTGAAAAGTATGCCCAGTGGTGTGACTGCGAACGCGATGGCGTTCGGCATCCGGAGAATGCAGTCGCTCGTGATGAGCTCCTTGATACCGTGATGATGTATTGGCTGACCAACGCCGGGGCGAGCTCTGCGCGGCTTTACTGGGAGAGCTTCAACGATCCGGACATGTCTGTGGTGACAATGCCAACAGGCATCTCGCTGTTTCCCAACGAAATCTTCCGGTCGAGTGAACGTTGGGCGCAGAAAAAGTTTCTGAGCCTTGCCTACTTCAATGACAAAATTGAAAAAGGGGGGCACTTCGCCGCTCTCGAGGTCCCGGATACCCTCGTGCAGGAACTGTGGCAATGGCGAGAAGCACTGCGTACGCAGGAGGTCCTGGCTTGACCGAAAAGCGTTACACGTCACCCTTCATTTCAGAGGACATTGACGAACATAATCCCGAGTACTGGAGGGGTCGCCGCCGGGTGGCCGCCGCTGTGCGCCAGCTTATCGAGGCCTCTATCACCAGCGATATTGACCCCCATGAGGCGGCGCTACTCGCCGAGGACATTGATTCTATTGCTGCAAAATTGAGGGAGGCGCGCCAACTCAGAGGCGTCATAGCTCACACGAAAGCCTACGGAAGTTTCCCGGTGGCCAATCATGAGCTACTGAGCGTCGGAGGTGCCAGCCAACCCATGGCACCGGGGCTTGTACACTGGGACGATGGCGACTGCGTTAGGGGCAGCGTATTTTTTGACTGGGCATATGAGGGTCCGCCCAACCATGTCCACGGTGGCTGGGTGGCGGCCGTCCTTGATCATTTCATGGGAATGGCTCAAATGCGCACAAAATCACCCGGCATGACGGGGGGGCTGGATATCCGGTACCAACGGCCCACCCCCATTGAGCGCAAGCTCGATCTCGTTGCAACACTGTCGCCGCTCTCTGATCGCAAGACACAGGTAGATGCCGAACTGAGCTGTGAAGGCAGCGTGACCGCTTCAGCCGTGGCGGTTTTTGTGCAGCCGCAAGGCGCTATTTTCAGTGAGGGTTTTTTAGCCGCCAAATCTACCCAGTAAGAAGTCCATCAGGCCTACTACCAGTCGAGCCGCATTCCGCCTTCTATCCCTATCGTCTCGGGCTCGCCATAAAATGACATCACCCACAAATTGGCAACGGGCAGTTCCCCCACCCGGTAGCGTTCATCCGTCAGGTTTTTCCCATAAAGGCGCAGCCACCAACGCCCGTCACCGGATGTGTAGGTCGCCGAAGCATTCACCAGCGTGCGATCATCAGTGAGGCCATCATCACTCCCCTCGACAGACGTATAG
>JAKMEU010000229.1 GCA_022425845.1 Luminiphilus sp.
GGGTCGGATGACCAAATACCATCATCTGTATATCCTCGGCGCTGGAGCCGAACTCCATGGCAATCAACATTTGCTGAACGAGATCCGCCGCTGACGGACCCACGCAGTGAGCGCCAAGAAGCTGATCCGTTGACTCATCAGCAATAATCTTGACCATGCCATCACTGTCACCTGCCGCAAGTGCACGACCGATGGCGGCGAAGGGGAACGTCCCGACCTTGTAGGCAACACCCTCTGCCTTCAGTTCCTGCTCGCTCTTCCCCACGCCCGCTATCTCTGGATGGGTATATATGATGGAAGGAATGAGGTCGTAATTGAGGGGGTGGTGTTTACCGGCGATCTGCTCGGCCACCATAACGCCCTCCTCCGAGCCCTTATGGGCCAACATCGGTCCACGGACAATATCGCCAATAGCCCACACGCCAGGCGCCTCCGTTGCACAATCATCGTTGACAAAAATGGATCCGCGCTCGTCCATCGTGACCCCCGAATCCTCGGCAAACAGGTCATTGGTTTGTGGGCGCCGCCCCACAGAGACAATCAGTCGGTCAAAAACCTCTGTATGAGTATCCTCACCCTGTGTGTAGGTAACGTGTACCTTCCCGTCGGCAATCTCGGAACCGGTCACTCGGGCACCCAGTCGAATGTCCAGCCCCTGTTTCTTGAACAGTTTCTGGCTCTCTTTGGCGATTTGGGCATCCATGGTGGGAAGGAACTCATCCATGGCCTCTAATAAAACCACCTCGGATCCCAGTCGTCCCCAAACGCTCCCCAGTTCGAGTCCGATAACACCCGCCCCAATCACGCCCAAACGCTCGGGCACGGCCTCAAACGCCAGCGCACCCGTGGAATCAACGATGAGAGCCTGATCCACCGGCGCTACGGGGATATCAATGGGCACTGAACCCGATGCGAGTACCACGTTCTCCGCCTCATGGACGACCTCTGCGCCATCCTTCGCAACAACCTGCACTCGCCGGTTCGACAACAACTTACCGCGACCCTGTATTACATCAACGCCGTTGTGCTTCAACAATCCAGCAACGCCTGTTGTGAGCTGTCCCACAATTTGCTCTTTTCGCTTCATCATGGTGCCGATATCAAGGCTGGGTTGATCCAGTCCAATACCGTGAGCCGCAAAGTGCGCTGTCGCTTCCAGATATTTATGAGAGCTGTCCAGTAGGGCCTTTGACGGGATGCAGCCTACATTCAGGCAGGTACCGCCCAGCACGGGCTTGTCCTTACTGTCAGACCATTGCTCAATTACGGCTACCTTCTTTCCGAGTTGGGCGCAGCGGATGGCGCATACGTAACCAGCCGGGCCCGCACCAATTACAAGTACATCGTAGTTTGCTGTCATGTTCCTTTCCCGAGCGCTAGGCAATCAGAGTTGAAGCAGAATCCGCGCAGGGTCTTCAATAAAACCCTTTACGGTCACCAGGAACTGCACCGCGGTCTTACCATCAATCAGGCGATGATCGTAGGACAGCGCGAGGTACATCATCGGTTGAATAACCACCTCTCCGTTTTGGGCAATCGGACGCTCCTGAATCGTGTGCATGCCGAGTATGCCGGTTTGAGGCGGGTTGAGGATGGGTGTAGACAGCAGGGATCCAAACACGCCGCCATTGGAAACAGTAAACGTTCCTCCCGTCATTTCTTCTATCGTGAGCTTTTTGTCACGGGCCTTGAGCCCCAAATCACGGATAGCCGCTTCAACATCCGCAATACTCATAAAGTCGGCATCTCGTAACACAGGAACGACCAGCCCATCTTCGGTAGAGACCGCAACGCCGATATCCTGGTAGCCGTGATACACCACGTCCCTGCCATCAATCGAAGCATTGACTGCCGGGTAGCGCTTCAGCGCCTCGCAGCAGGCCTTGACGAAGAAGCCCATAAAGCCAAGTCGCGTGCCATTGTGCGCTTTTTCAAACTGCTCCTTGTACTGACTTCTCAATTTCATCAAGGGCGCCATGTTGACCTCGTTGAAGGTGGTCAACATCGCCGTTTGCTGGGTCGCATCAAGCAGGCGTTCGGCGATTCGCGCACGCATGCGCGTCATGGGCACCCGCTTTTCCACCCGCTCGCTTGAGGGCCCCCCAACATCGGGCACAGCAGTCTGTTGCGGCATTTTCTCAGGCGTTTCGGTGGGTTCAGGCGCAGGCTGGACCGACTGGGCCTTCAGGTAACGAGTGACGTCGTCCTTGGTGATCCGCCCCCCTTTACCGCTCCCTGCGACCGCGCCAGCATCAACACCGTGCTCATCCATCAAGGCCCGTGCTGCGGGCCCCATGGCGGGTTCCGCTCCCGCTGTCTCTTGAGCGGCTGTCGCCGCGGCCTGGTTCTCAGGCGAAGGACTAGCCACTGCACCCGGCTCCAGAATGGCCAGCAGAGCTTCGCTGGCAATAGTTTCACCTTCTGCAGCGACAATGGAGGTCAGAACACCCGCCTCGGGCGCTACAACCTCCATGACCACCTTGTCGGTCTCAATCTCAACCAACAATTCGTCGCGTGCCACCGAATCGCCCTCTGCTTTGTGCCAGCTTGCGACTTCTCCATCAGCCACTGACTCTGGAAACGCCGGGGCCTTGATTTCAATTGCCATACTCTGTTCCTGCCTAAATACCGTTTAGATACCCCAGGGCATAGGGCCCAGGGCTTCGTCAATAAATGCTTCCTGTTGTTGCACGTGCAGCGCTGTATAGCCCGCAGCCACGGACGCAGAGGGTTCGCGCCCGGCATACCGGAGATACACGTCGACTTTATGGCGCTGTATCACGCGCCGCATGTTGTGCTGGCTGGCATACCAGGCGCCCTGATTCATCGGCTCTTCCTGACACCAGATCGCGTCTTCAAGATTGGGGTAGTTACTGATGATGCCGGCCAAATCCTGCTCAGGGAAAGGGTACAGCTGCTCAATTCGCACCAGGGCAATATCCTGGATATCCCGCTCCCGTCGGGCGGATCTCAAGTCGTAATAAACCTTTCCTGAGCACAGGATAACCCGCTTTACGGCGCCGGGATCCAAAGCATCCGTCTCATCGAGAACCGCCTCGAAACGCCCGTCCGCCAGATCTTCCAGTGAAGAAACCGCGTCTTTGTGGCGCAGCAAGCTTTTCGGGGACATCACGATCAGCGGTTTGCGCAGTGGCCGGATAGCCTGTCGGCGCAACATATGGAAAACCTGCGCTGGGGTGGTCGGCATACAAACCTGCACATTGTGCTCAGCACACAACTGCAAATAGCGCTCCAGGCGCGCGGAGGAGTGTTCGGGTCCCTGCCCCTCGTAACCGTGGGGTAGCAGCATCGTCAGCCCGCACAGACGGGTCCATTTATTTTCGCCGCTGGTAATGAACTGGTCGATCACGACCTGTGCCCCGTTGGCAAAATCGCCAAATTGAGCCTCCCAGATAACAAGGCCTCTGGGCGATGTCGTCGCATAACCGTACTCAAAGGCCAGCACGGCCTCTTCAGACAGGAGTGAATCGAAGATCTGGAAATCATCCTGGCCGGGATCCAGATGCTGCAGGGCGATATGCTGCCCTTCTTCCTTTTGATTGTGCAAAACCGCGTGCCGGTGGGAGAACGTACCCCGACCAATATCCTGGCCCGTCATTCTTACGGGATAGCCCTCCACCAGGAGCGTCGCGTAAGCCATGATCTCAGCGAACCCCCAATTGATCTCCTGCGCACCCACACCCATCTTCCGACGGTCTTCAAGCAGCTTGCTCACCTGTCGCTGAACGGCAAAACCCTCCGGCGCACTGGCGATCACCTCTGACAGTTCCTTTAAACGACCCATCGGAACGCGAGTATCAGATTCCACCGTCCAGTCGTGTCCCAGATAGGGAGACCAGTCCACGAACAACGATTTGTTGGGCTCCATGACCAGCGAGCTCACCAGAGGGTCTCCCCGCTCAAGGGACTCCCGGTACCTGTCGACCAATCCGCGGTCTTCTTCCTGCGTCAGCACCCCCTCGGAGATCAACCGGTGGGCATACAGGTCGCGGGTCGTAGGGTGCTTTTTGATCGCCGCGTACATCTGGGGCTGCGTGACCGAAGGCTCATCAGCCTCATTATGACCGCGCCGCCGGTAGCAGATGAGGTCAATCACCACATCGCGTTTAAAAGTATTCCTGAAATCAACGGCCAGTTGAGTAACAAATACAACCGCCTCGGGGTCGTCAGCGTTCACATGGAAAATTGGCGCCTGCACCATTTTGGCTACGTCGGTGCAGTATTCGGTCGATCGAGCGTCATCCCGACGATTGGTCGTGAATCCCACCTGGTTATTCAGAACAATATGGAGCGTACCCCCGGTCTTGTACGCCCGGGTCTGGGACATCTGGAAGGTTTCCATGACCACGCCCTGTCCAGCGAAGGCCGCGTCACCGTGGATGACGATAGGCACGACACTGTCGCCATGCGGGTCTTTTCGGCGGTCCTGGCGGGCTCGGACCGAGCCCTCTACAACGGGCGACACGATTTCAAGGTGAGAGGGATTGAAGGCCAGTGCCAGGTGGACCTCGCCACCACTGGTCATTAGGTTTGAAGAAAAGCCCTGATGATATTTCACATCCCCCGAGCCGCTGTAGGCGGCGCGGCCTTCGAACTCGTCGAAAAGCTCCCCGGGATTTTTGCCCAGTATGTTAATCAGTACGTTAAGGCGGCCGCGGTGAGCCATTCCAATAACGATTTCCTTGGCGCCATAACCACCCACTCGTTCGATCGCCTCGGACATCATTGGAATGAGGCTCTCGCCACCCTCGAGGCCAAATCGTTTGGTGCCGGGGTACTTTGATCCCAATGACTTTTCCAGACCTTCGGCCTTGATCAAACGACGCAGCATCTGGATGCGCTGCTCTCGCGAAAATTCCGGGGCTGATCGCACCGACTCCATACGGCTCATGATCCAGTGCCGCTGCTCGGTGTCGACAATGTGCATGAACTCCGCACCGATGGTGTGACAGTAAGTACGCTCCAGCGCATCAACGATATCCCTCAGAGCGGCGTCGCTGGCCCCGTAATACAGGCTGCCCACCTGGAACACCGTGTCTGCATCTGCTTCGCTGAGTTGATGGAAATTCAGGTCAAGGTCTGGGACCGGCTGCCGTTCAAAGATACCCAGTGGGTCGAGGTTCGCCCGCTGATGGCCCCGCTGTCGGTATGCCGAGATCAATTGCACCACCTGGACCTGCTTGCGCTCGTACTCCGTCGCCTGGGAATCATGTGCAACGGTAGCTTCCGTTCTAACCCGCATCTTGCTGATTTTTGCGAACTGCTCACGGACTACCGAATGCGGTATGTCGTGTAGCAGGGGTGCCTCGCTCTCGACTTTGGGCAGCCGATCAAAATAATCCCGCCACTCGGGGGATACGGCGTTGGGGTCGGTCAGGTACTGCTCATAAAGCGATTCGATATAAGCGGCGTTGGAACCCGAAATATGGGAGGACGCCCACATTTCCAGCATACCCTGCAAGACTGAGGGTTGCGTCATGTCTGACTCCGTACATTTTAAACTTACCGATAAAGGCCCAGAAACAGGCCTACACTGCCCCGCCTGTGCGGAAGCAGCCCCCCAAAAGCCCGCTTAGTTTAGTCGCTCAGGTCTGCGCCGGGTAGTTGGCAACCCGGCATTTCAGCCCTTAAAACCCCGTTTTCTCTGTGTTTTTATCACATTATAACTGTGGGTATAATAATCCATTCTTTTTGATTATTACTTTGCGCCACGCACAAAAAAGGGGCGGCCGCCCCTTATAACCTCAAGTACCCAAAAATTCCCTAGGTTGCCCTATTGAGCAGCATAGTACGAATGTGACCAATTGCTTTGGTAGGGTTCAGGCCCTTAGGACAGACGTTCACACAATTCTGAATCCCATGGCAGCGAAACACGCTGAAGGGGTCGTCCAGACGGGACAGGCGGTCATCCGTAGCGGTATCGCGGCTGTCGGCGAGAAAGCGATACGCCTGCAGCAAACCAGCGGGGCCGACGAAACGGTCGGGGTTCCACCAGAAGGAAGGGCAACTGGTGGAGCAGCAAGCGCAAAGAATGCATTCGTACAGGCCATCCAGCTTCGACCTGTCCTCGGGGGACTGGAGCCGCTCAATAGCCGGTGCAGGACTGTTGTTCTGTAAATAGGGCTGGATTTTCTCATACTGGGCGTAAAACAGGCTCATAT
>JAKMEU010000244.1 GCA_022425845.1 Luminiphilus sp.
GGTTGGCATCTGCGCGTAAGCCGGTTCGTATCAGGTGATGATGGACGGCACCGGTGGCCAGCAGGCTGTGCACCGGCAGGCGCCCCTCGCCAATCTGCCGATCTGACAGCACCAGCAGGGTTGCGCCCCCGCGGACCGCTGTCTCCGCTGTCAGGCACAAACCCTCTACGGCACTCCGCAGGCTGCCATTTTCAGGATCGTAGGTGGCATCGATATCCGCGATCGGCAGGATGTCATCACCCATATTGAGCAGGGTATTGAACTTGCCCTGGGACAGGACCGGAGACGTCAGGCTGATGCGCCGGGCGTGGGCCTCGGTCTCCATAAACACGTTGCCTTCGCCCCCCAGATCGACTTCCAGGGACATGACGATGGATTCCCTGAGCGGGTCAATCGGCGGGTTCGTGACCTGGGCAAATTTCTGACGAAAATAGTCATACAGGGAGCGGTCCCGCGCAGACAGCACAGCCAGCGGGGTGTCATCACCCATGGAACCCACCGCTTCGTTCCCCGATTCCGCCAGAGGCCGGAGGACCTGGTCCCGCTCTTCAAAGCTGACCTGGAACATTTTCTGGTAGGTATCCAGATCAGACTCCGCTATGCCCGGGGCCAACTCACCATCAAAGCTGCCCTCTACGTGACGGGCGTTGTCACGGAGCCAGCGCTTGTAGGGGTGCCGCGACTTGAGCATATCGTCGATATCTTGCGTGTGGAGGACTTTGCCCTCCTGGGTATCCACCACCAGGATTTGTCCGGGCCCCACCCGACCTTTGGCAATCACATCCGCCGTGGAATAACCGTGGGTGCCAATTTCAGATGCCAGGGTGATGAAGCCATCCCGGGTGGTCACCCATCGCGCGGGACGCAGGCCATTACGATCCAACAGGCAGCAGGCGTAGCGGCCGTCTGTCAGCACAATGCCGGCCGGGCCATCCCAGGGCTCCATATGCATCGCGTGATACTGGTAGAAAGCCTTTAAATCCGGGTCCATACCCTCAATGTTCTGCCAGGCGGGCGGGATCAGCATGCGCAGGGCCCGGGGTAACTCAACGCCCCCGGTGGTGAGCAGCTCAAGCATATTGTCCAGACTGGAGGAGTCGGAGCCCGCGGTGTTCACCAGCGGCGCCACACTCTGCAGATCAGGTAACAGGGGCGAGTCCAGCTTGGGGGTACGGGCCCTGGACCAGCCTCGGTTCCCCTCAATGGTATTGATTTCACCGTTGTGGGCCAGCATACGAAACGGTTGGGCGAGGGGCCAGCGCGGCAGGGTATTGGTCGAGAAGCGCTGGTGGAATACGCAGATCGCGGTTTCCAGCGCAGCGTTGTTTAAATCGGGATAAAAGCGCGCCAGGTCGGCGGGCATGACCAGCCCCTTATACGAAACCACCTGATCAGACAGGCTGCAGATATAGAAGTCAGGATCGTTGGCCATGGCAATTTCTGCCTGACGCCGGGCCATGTACAGGCGCGCCGTTGTCTGGGCGTGGTCCAACATATCGGCGGCAATAAAAACCTGCTCAATGTGGGGTAACTGTGCCAGGGCAATCTCGCCGCACACCTCAGGGGCAAGCGGGACGGTTCGCCAGCCGATCGTTTCCAATCCATTGGCGAGCAGGGCGTTTTCCAATGCCGATCGCGCTGCGGCCTGGGCTTCGGAGGCCTGCCCCATGAAAATCATGCCAACCGCATAGTGCTGACCGAGATCCCGATCAAATTCGGCCTGTGCGACACTGCGCATAAAACCATCGGGCATTTGCAGCAACAGGCCACAGCCGTCACCGGTCTTGCCATCCGCGGCAATCCCGCCACGGTGCGTCATGCAGGTCAGGGACTCGATCGCCGTCTCCAACAGGCGATGACTGGGCTGTCCCTCGATGTGGGCGATCAGGCCGAAACCACAATTGTCCCGGAATTCCTCAGGGCGGTAGAGGCCCTGCAGGTCGGTCGAGACTGACGCGACACCCGCCATATCACTAGGGGTCATAGTTACTCACACTCAAATTGGCCGGCGCTGATGGCCGCGATCAACCCGACCCCACAGGGTCAAGGCAAAAGGCTGGGTATTTTACACACGTCGCTTCAGAGGAACAATTGGCGAATTCCAGGGCCCTCAGGCAATGGCCTCGGCGATTTCCTCACAGCTGACATCATTTACCAGCGTCGCCCGACCCAGTCGGTCCAGTAACACGTAGCGAATCCGGCCTTCGTCCACCTTTTTATCCAGCGCCATGGCATCCAGAAAGGTCTGCGCAGACATCTCAGAAGGAGGCGCCACGGGAAGGCCAAAAGCGTCCAGGAAATCCGAAAGGCGCTCAACAAGAGCATCCGGAACCCAGCCACGGGAGGCGGAAATGCGTGTTGCGATCATCATACCGCAGGCGACCGCTTCTCCGTGAAGCCAGTTGCCATAGCCCATGACCTGCTCAATCGCGTGGCCAAAGGTGTGTCCGTAATTGAGGATGGCGCGCAAGCCGCCTTCCCGCTCGTCCTTGGCCACCACTTCAGCCTTGATGGCGCAGCTTCGGGCGATAGCATCTGCGACCACCGCCCCATCACGACCCCGCAGGGCATCGGTATGTTCAATCAGCCAGTCAAAAAACTGCGGGTCGCAAATACAGCCATACTTCACCACTTCGGCCATACCGGCAGCGAACTCGCGATCCGGCAAGGATTCAAGGGTATCGAGGTCAATCAGAACGGCCTCGGGTTGGTGAAACGCCCCAATCAGGTTTTTGCCCATGGCATGGTTAACACCGGTTTTGCCCCCCACCGAGGAATCAACCTGCGCCAACAAGGTCGTGGGCAGCTGGATGAAGCGCGCACCCCTGAGAAAGCACGCCGCGGCAAAACCGGTGAGATCGCCGACAACACCCCCACCGAGCGCCATAAACATGCTGCGGCGCTCATGGCGATCCTCAAGGGCTCGCTGCCAGATATGACTGGCGGTGGTTAAGTCCTTCTGGTCTTCGCCATCGGGCAGGATAATCTCAGTGACCTTGCGCTCGGTACCCAACGCTGCACGCACACGAGGGAGGTACAGCGGCGCAACCGTGTCATTGGTGACCAGCACCACAGGCACGTCATCAAGAGCAGGGACAAAAGCCCCCAGGTCGGCGAGCAACCCCCGTCCGATCACGATGGGGTAACTTCTGTCCTCGACGCCACCTCGAAGTTCAACCTGAAGCGTGTGGTTTGGGATGGACATAGCGGTTCGGCTCTGGCTCGGGTTCGGGTTCGGGTCCGTAGGGACTGTGAAGCGCAAGCTTACGGGTTCACCTTCCTAAGCTCCAGCAGGTGAAGACGGCTCTCGAAGGGCAGTTACTATCCGTTCGGCCAACTGGTGCGCGTTGCATCCCACTGTAGGCAAACACAGGTCCGCCACCTGCCGATAGAGGGGCTCCCGAACCTGCATCAGGTCAGCCAGTACAGCGCGCCGGTCCTGACCCGCCAGCAGCGGGCGCTTGTTGTCGCGACCCGTGCGGCGTACCTGCTCCTTCAGGGTCGCCTCAAGATAGACAACAAATCCCCGGTGACTGAGGCGCTCCCGATTTTCACTGCGTATAACCGCGCCCCCGCCGGTCGCCAAAACAATCGCTTCCTGTTGCGTCAGATCATCAATCGCCCGGACCTCCCGGTCACGAAACCCCTCCTCCCCTTCAATTTCAAAAATCCAGGGAATATCAGCGCCGGTACGCTGTTCGATTTCCGTATCGCAGTCGACAAAATCAAGCGCCAGCATACGGGCCAGGGCACGGCCCACGGTAGACTTGCCCGCCCCCATTGGGCCCACCAGAAATATACGCACCCGATGAGCCCCGGTATCAGTCGAGGAGCGCCTCAGAGAGGATGCGTGGCGTAATGAAGATCAGGGTCTCGGACTTGGTGGTCTTGTTGGCTGTATTCTTGAACAATGCACCCACATAGGGAATATCGCCCAGCCAAGGCACCTTGCGCACCTGGGTGATCTCCTCGTTCTGGAAAACGCCCCCAAGGACTACCGTTTCACCGTTGCCCACCAGGACCTGGGTCGTCAGTTCGGTGGTATCGATGGTTGGGATCAGACCGCCAGTACCACTGGGCACCAGATCACCCACCGAGTCCTGATTGACCACCAGGTCCAGAAGAATGCGATCATCCGGCGTGATGTTGGGGGTCACGTCCAGCTTCAGGACCGCCTCCTTGAAGGACACCGTGGTAGCGCCCGAGGCGGCACCCTCCTGATAGGGAATTTCGGTACCTGACTTGATGGTTGCCTGCTGCTTGTCTCCGGTAATGATCTTGGGCTGGCTCACCACTTCCCCCTGGCCAGTAGACTCAAGCGCTGACAGCTCCGCCGTCAGAAACAGGTCGTTTGAGGTAAAGCCAATGGCAAAACCGCTGGTCGCGGTGGATACACCAAGGTCTACTAATGCCGCGCCAAGACCCTGCTGCTGTTGGCCACCAACACCGCCGCCGCCACCGCCCTGCTGCCCTCCTTGAACAGGGTAGGTCAAGGTGGGGGTATTACCCTCGATCACATCATTATTGAGGCTGACCACCTGCTCCCGGCTTCCGGACACCGAGTAAATATTGCCATTGGATTCACCCAGGTAGCCGCCGCCCCACTCGATACCCAGCTCCTCATCGAGGTTGGTGGACGCAATTACAATGCGCGCCTCAATCATGACCTGCCGAATGGGCACGTCCACCCGCTCAACCAGATCCCGGATTTCCGCCAGCTTGGCTGCGGTGTCGGTAATAATGATCGCGTTGGTTCGCTCATCAACCACTACCGAACCGCGTTCTGACACCAGCGAACCGCCCTCTTCCGAGCCGGCTTCAAACAGCTGCACTACGTTAGCCGCCTTGGCGTAGCGAATCCGAATAAACTCGGACTGCAGGGGTGCCAGCTCGGCGATCTGCTTGTTGGCTTCAATCTCCTGGCGCTCGCGCTCGGCAATTTCTTCAGCAGGCCCGACCATCAGTACATTTCCGACCGTTCGGCTATCCAGGCCCTTGGACTTCAGGACCAGCTCGAGGGCCTGGTCCCAGGGAACATTCTGCAGCCGTAGGGTAATGTTGCCGCTGACGGTGTCCGAGGCCACCAGATTCAACTCGGTAAAATCGGCGATCAATTGCAGGACAGCCCGGACCTCGATGTCCTGGAAGTTGAGTGAAATGCGCTCACCCACGTAGCTGAATTCATTGAGCCGCGCCTTTTTCTCGTCTTCGCTCAGGGGCTTGACGCTCAGGATGTACTCTTCCCCGGTCTGATAGGCCAGGTAGTCGTAGTTGCCGGTGGCTTTCAATAGAAGCCGGGCGCCGCGCTCGGTGGTTGTCACCTCAACGGAATTAACCGGGGTGGCAAAGTCGGTCACATCAAAGCGTCGCAGCAGCGACTCGGGGACCGTGGTGCCGAGGAATTCCAGGTTGATATTGCCACCCTCAGAGAAGACGTTGACGTCCACTGAGGGATCACTCAACTCAAGTATGAGACGCCCCTCTCCGCCCTCCGCACGCCGAAACTGCAGGTCGGTGAGCTGGGACCGCACGTTGGCTACCTGGGTCATCTGGGATTCGAGAACATCGTCCGCCGCCGCGGCCTTGGCATAGCCCCCGCTGCTGTCCTGTCCCACCTGGAGGATCAACTGATTGCCATTGATGATGGCCTCATAGGGCACCAGTTTGATCAGGTTGAGTACCATGCGGGTCCGATCACCCGCCTCGAGCACCAGCACCCCAGTGGCATTACCGTAGGGCAGGGGGTAGCGTTTCTGCTCCAGGGCGCTCTGTGTATCCGGGAAATCTATGGCAATCCGAGCCGGCTCTTCAATGGTGTAGGCGCTGAAATCCGCTGGCGGTGCCTCACTAAAATCCAGACGGACCTCAAACTTGCTACCCGGCTGGGAGCTGAAGGTAATGTCTTCAATAACGGGCTGCGACCAGGCGGGAACCGATACACCCACCAACACCAACGCGATACCCGCTCCCAGCCTGCTCATCCATTTCATTCGGGAAGTCTCCATTTCCAGCCCCCTAAGTCTTACGGCGCTGTAAGTTCTATTGTCCGAGGCCGCTCCACCCAGCCTTCGCTGGTGCCATCGGATACGATTTCGACTACGGCTATAAATACTTCGCCCATGTCCGTAATTTTGCCGTGGTCCCTTCCTAAAAAGTTGCCGGGACGCACGCGATGAATGCCTCCCTGGGGGTCGCGGATCAGGGTCCAATCGCTCTCCCCCCGCTCAAGTCGACCCACCATCTGCAGGGAATCAAGGGTAAATTGCTCAAGGAATTCCCGGGGTCGGTTTGGATCAGGCTTTATTGTGGAGCGGGCATTCAGGCGCGCTACCTGACGCACCTCAACAGGCCGATCGAAGGGCGCACGCTGGGCTGTTGCCGCATAGGCGAAGGCCTCGTAGGCCGTAAAGGTCGGGATCGGCTCAATAACGCCACCAGGTCGGGCACGTTTTTCTGCCATAAAGGCATCAAGGTCACTCATATCATTGCCTGAACAACCCACAATCAGGAGGAGCGCAAGGCCCGTCAGGCCTCGCCTCAGCCACGACAACGTAAAATCAGGGACCATCGGCAAGCCCCTCTCTGTATCGGTAGGTTTTGGCGGTAATGTTCATCTGAAGCTGGTTGGTATTGCTGCCCGGTGTCTTTATGTTGAAATCATGGAGGGTCACGATCCGGGGCAAACCAGCCATCCCTGAAATAAAGGCGCCCAGGTCATGGTAGGAACCCACGGCAACAATACTGATGGGCAACTCGATATAAAATTCCTGGGGCACCTCTGCAAGGAGGTCAATGGTACTAATCGCGAGGCCATTGAGCTCACCTTTATCCGTAATGTCCTCCAGCAGTCCGGGCACCTCGGTGTCACTGGGCAGCTGGCTCACCAGAGCACCAAAGCTCTCCTCCATCTCGACCATCTGCATCTTGTAGGCTTCCAGATTCGCCGCCTCAAAAGCTTTGCGCTCAAAATCACGGCGCAAATCTGCCTCCTCACTCTGCTTGCCCTCGAGCTGTTTTTGCAGTCCCTCAAGGTGGTAGTAGTAACCGCCCGTCAACAGCAGGCCGAACAGCAGCAGTCCGGTAAGAATTTTAATCGCCAGGGGCCAGCTGCCCAGGTTGTCAAAATCCAGATCACCGAGGTTAAATTCGTTCAGAGACTTAAGGGTGTCCGCAAACGCCATCCCTAAAACTCCTTTTCCTGTTTGGGTAGCTGCACGGAAACTGTGAGCTTGAAGGTCGTTGCCTGATCGCCGTAGGTTGGCGCGGCCCGCACCATGTCGAGATTAGGATTTTCCAACCAGTCGGAGGCCTCCAATCGACGCATCAGGCTCGAGACGCGGTTATTCGATTCAGCAACCCCTTCGACCTCAATCTTACCGTTACGCGATACGAGGCTGGTGTAGAACAGGCCGTCGGGGACGGTGCGAACCAGCTGATCCATAATCCTGACAATGATAGGCCGGTTGCCCTGCAGGTCCTGAATAATTTGCATGCGCTCAATGAGCTCAGTCCGCCTGCGCTGCAAATCACGTATCTCTGCTACCTGGGCATCGAGTTCGGTGATGCTTTGACGCAGGTAACCATTGCGCCGCTCCTGATAGCCAATTTCCCCATTGATCAATTGATCCAAAATAAAGAGCACCAGCACCGCAACCAAACCCACTAAAGCCAGACCGGTGAGGAACTCTTTTTTGCGTTCGGCACGACGTTCTTCACGCCACGGAAGGAGGTTGATATGCGCCATCAGTCAAAACTCCGCAGCGCAAGACCACAGGCGATCATCATGGCGGGGGCGTCCGAGTTGAGCGCGACCGCATTGACCCTGGGCGAAATACTCATATCAGCGAAAGGGTTTGCCACTATGGTTTGGCAACCCAGACGCGTCGCAACCAGTGGCTCCAGACCGTCCATGGCCGCAACGCCACCGGCCAGAATGACGCAATCCACGCTGTTAAAATCACTCGAAGAAAAGAAGAATTGCAGCGATCGTCCTACCTGCTGAACCACTGCCTCTCGGAAAGGCTCGAGCACATCAAGCTCATAGTCATCTGGCAACCCGCCCTGCTTCTTGGCCAGTCCAGCTTCCTCAAGCGGTAGGCCATACCGACGCATGATCTCGTCCGTCAGTTGTTTCCCGCCAAAGAGCTGCTCCCGCGTATAGACCGTCTCCCCTTTATGCAGAACAGAGAGCGTTGTCATGGTCGCACCGATATCAACAATGGCCACGGTTGCCGTATCGTCGATTTGCCACTGGCCCTTGATGAGTCCGAAGGCCCGCTCCATGGCGTAGGCCTCGACATCAACCACTTTGGGGGTCAGGTCCGCCAGCTCCAGGGCCTCGACTCGAGCCTCGATGGTTTCACGCCGACAGGCTGCCAGGAGAACTTCAACCTGGTCAGAGCGTCCTGGCGTGGCACCCTGGATCTCGAAGTCAATGGCGACTTCGTCCAGTGGATAGGGGATGTATTGGTCCGCCTCAAGCGTCAGCTGCGTCTCCATGTCGTCATCATTGAGACCCACAGGCATGGACAGCGTTTTGGTGATAACCGATGACCCCGCCACAGCGGCACAGACCAGTTTGTTTTTGGAGCGAGCGCGAGAATAGAGGCTGCGCAGGGCTCCGGCCACTTCTTCAGTGTTGTTGATGTTTTTCTCTACCACAGAACCCTGAGGCAAGGATGCAACCGCGAAGGATTCGACTCGATAGCGATCGCCTGACTGGCTAAGCTCAATCAGCTTTATCGTCGTCGAGCTGATGTCTATGCCCAACATCTGCGCGGTTTTTCGTTTCCCGAAAAGACCTAACACTGTTCCCCTCTAATCCCGTCCTGGTTTTGTGGAGGTAGTCGCCTGAGCCCGCGTTTTCATCTGCATCCGCCGAACCGCTTCAGCCCACTTCCTTTATTATACGACCTGTATGCGCATCACAAGACCGTAAAAAGGTCACTTTGCCGCAGTAATTTCCTTTCTCAACTGACAAAGTGCGAGCCCCAGAACACTATTTACATGAATTGGGACCGTATTGGGAGCATTCTGGACTTGGTTTTAACACGGACATTGTCAGTCGGGTTGGCTATTTTAGGCTGCGCCGCCCTGTGGTGGCTAGCAGGATTGTACCTGTATCTCAGTCCAAACCTGCCTGACGCCGACACGCTCAGGGACGTTAAACTGCAAACGCCCATGCGGGTCATGAGCAGCGATGGTCGCCTGATTGGCCAGTTTGGGGAGCAAAAAAGAAGCCCGCTCACCTTCGACCAGATCCCCGATACGTTTATCAACGCCCTCCTCGCCGCCGAGGATGATCAATTTTTTGAACACAGGGGCGTCGACCTCCTGGGTCTCGCAAGAGCCGTGTCGGAACTCATTGCCACGGGCCAGAAACGCTCTGGCGGCAGCACCCTGACCATGCAGGTGGCGCGGAATTATTTCCTGTCACTCGAGCGGACATTCCTGCGCAAGTTCAACGAGATTCTGCTTGCCCTTGAAATCGAGCGGGCACTCACGAAGGCGGAGATCTTTGAGCTTTATGTCAATCGGGTTTTTCTGGGGCACCGGGCCTACGGTTTCGAAGCGGCAGCACAGACCTACTATGGGAAGTCCCTCGCCGAATTGTCGCTGGCACAACACGCCATGCTTGCGGGCATTCCAAAGGCCCCATCCCGCAATAACCCCCTGAGCAATCCAGAGGCTGGCAAGGTCAGAAGGGACTGGATACTCGGTCGCATGGCCTCCCTTGGGATGATTGATGTGAGTCTGCGCGATGCAACCCGCAGTCAGCCGGTCAGCGCAGCCTATTTTGGGCTCCAGGTCGAGGTTGATGCCGATTACGTGGCAGAAATGGTGCGCGCGGAAATGCTGGATCGTTTCGGCAGCGGCGCCTACAGCGACGGTTACGTGGTGTTCACCACGGTGGACGGCGCCGCCCAGGTATCAGCGCGCCGCGCTTTGATCGATGGGCTCAGGACCTACGATCGGCGCCATGGCTGGCGTGGCCCTGAGCAGCGTCTACCACCGCTTCCCGACGAAACTGCCAACCAAACGTCGGAACGCTGGGCAGTCGCCTTAGCCAATATGCCCGTGATCGCAGATCTTGCCCCGGCTGTCGTCGTCGCCCTGGACCCGCAGGGCGCCGATGTCATCGATAAGCAAGGAGCGAGCCACCGACTGATGTGGGAAGGCGATCTGGAATCCATCCGCCGCTTCAAAACCGAAAATATCACTGAGGGACGTGCCGCCACTATCGAGGATCTTTTGACCGTGGGCGACCTGATACGCATCGACTGGGACGATCAGGAGGACGTCTGGCGGCTGGCCCAGGTGCCCCGCGCGCAGGCCGCATTGGTCGCGCTGGACCCGCAGGATGGCGCCATCAGGGCCCTGGTCGGCGGCATGGGTTTCGAACTGTCCAAGTTCAACCGGGCCACGCAGGCGCGCCGCCAGCCGGGCTCTAACTTCAAGGCCTTTCTGTATGCCGCGGCACTCGAGTACGGGATTACGCCCGCGACCCTCATCAACGATGCACCCATCGTCCTCGACAACCTGTCAAGCGACGAAATCTGGCGACCCGAAAATGACAGCGGACGCTTTTACGGACCCACGCGATTGCGCGATGCCCTGACCTTTTCAAGGAATCTGGTTTCCATCAGGGTGCTGCAAAGGCTGGGGTTGAACCGATTTATCGATTACGTGGGCAACCTGGGTTTCAACACCGAAGGTATGGCGCGCAATCTGACCCTGGCATTGGGTACCCATGCCTACACTCCCCTTGAGATCGCGACTGGCTATAGCGTGATCGCCAATGGCGGCTTTCGTGTTGAGCCCTACCTGATTGAACGGATCGAGGATGCGTCGGGGAATACCCTTTATGAAGCGGACCCCTGGATCGCCTGCAAGACCTGTGAAGAGCCGGTCGCTGAAACAGCGGGGGAGCCACTGCGCATGGAAGATATTCTTCAGACCGACGCGCCACCCATACGGGAAGCACCGCGGGTGATGGATGCCCGGGCAAGTTTTCTGGTGGCCTCAATGCTGGGGGACGTTATTCGTCGAGGTACGGGTAGGCGCGCGCGGGTGCTGGAACGCGACGATCTCGCAGGGAAAACAGGGACCACGAACGGACCCCGCGACGCTTGGTTTTCAGGCTTCAGCCCGGCGCTCGTGACAACCGCATGGGTGGGCTTTGATGACTATAGTTTGCTCGGGAAGCGCGAATTCGGGGGCACCGCCGCACTGCCAATCTGGATCGATTTCATGCGCGATGCGCTGCCACCTGAACAACCAATGGCCCCCATGCCAAGCGGCGTCGTGCGCCTGCGTATTGATCGCGAGTCAGGTCGGCGGGTGGCGGGAACGCCCCAGGGCAGTATGTTTGAGTATTTCCTCGAGGAATTTTTACCCGGAGACACCTCCGATGGGGAGAGCCCGATCGGCACGGATGAATTGGACGACCTTTTCTGACTCCAACCGAGCGGGGCTTTAACGCCAGTTTCGGTCCGCACCGAAACCCACACCACCCCAAAGCTGCTCTTCGTAATCGTCATCAACCGCAATCCGTGCCACGCCGGATGCCATCGCAGCCCGCGCGACCGCGGGCGCAATGATGGGCATCAGCCGGGGGTCCATGGGCTTGGGTAAAATATAATC